>CAZSOR010000127.1:0-3833 GCA_964608395.1 uncultured Pirellulales bacterium | reverse complement strand
ATCCCGGCTATCGAGGCGGCAAAATCCGGCAAAGATATATTCGGAGAAAAGCCTCTGTCGCACGACTTGAGGCAGGGCAGGGCGATGTGCGACGCGGTAAAGCGTTACGGCCGGATCTGGCAGACGGGCAGTTGGCAGCGCTCGCAGGCGCACTTCCGCCGCGCGTGCGAGCTGGTGATAAACGGCCGCATCGGAAAAGTTACCAGAGTCGAGGTCGGTCTGCCTTCGGGGCACAGCGATTTCGGCGAGACCCAAGGCCAGGAAGGGATTGTTCCTCCACCGGCTGAGCTGGACTATGACTTTTGGATCGGGCCGGCCCTGTATGGACCTTATTGCCCGGCACGAGTGCATAAGAACTGGCGGTGGGTCCTCGATCACGGCGGCGGGCAACTGATGGACTGGATTGGCCACCACGTGGACATTGCGCACTGGGGCCTGGGTGTCGATTATACCGGCCCGCATGAGATCGAAGGGACCGGCGAATACCCCAAAGACGGCTTATGGAACAGCCCGACGAAGTATCGCCTGACGGCGAAGTATCCCAAAGATATTACGATGGTTATCGCTGGCGGGCATGGCGACATCCGGGGCGGCACAAAGTGGATCGGCACGGACGGCTGGGTCTGGGTCGATCGGGGCAACAGCCTGGAGGCCGAGCCTAAGAAAATCCTCAATGAGAAGATCGGGCCCAACGAAATCCACTTATACGAGTCGCCCGGTCATTGGCGGGATTTTCTCGACTGCGTAAAGAACCGAAAGACGACAATCACACCGTGCGAGGTTGCACACCGTTCGGCAACGCCGGGTCACCTCGGTAATATTGCGATGCTGCTGGGGCGAAAGATCCGCTTTAATCCGGACACTGAGGAAATTCTCGACGATCCAACCGCTACGAGTTTGCTCGGCAAAGCGATGCGAAGCCCGTGGCACCTTTAGAATTGACTATTGACTATTTACTATTGATTATTGGGAAGTAGAGGCGTTTTTGTGATAAAGAAAAAAGAAATAAGCCGCCGGCAATTCATAGAAAGGGCCGTCGGTACCGCAGCCGCGGCAGTGGCTTTTCCGTATTTTGTTCCTGCGTCCGTTCTGGGCGGAGCGGGCAATGCAGCGCCGAGTGAGCGGATTACGCTGGGCTTTATCGGCACGGGCAAGCAGAGCAAGCACCTGATGAGGTCTTTTCTGAGTTCTCCCGGCACACACGTTGTTGCCGGCTGCGACGTTGACAAACTTAAACTTCAGCGCGGCAAGAAAATTGTCGAAGACCACTACGCGAGCAAAAACGGCGGCTCATATAAGGGCTGCGATACGTACAGCGACTTTCGCGAGCTGCTCGCCAGGGACGATATCGATGCGGTCGTGATTGCCACGCCGGACCACTGGCATGCTGTCATAGTTATCGAGTCGGCCGAGGCCGGCAAGGATATCTATTGTGAAAAGCCGCTTTCGCAGACCATTGAACAGGCAAGAGCCATGGTTAATGCCGTCAGGCGCTACGGGCGGGTCTTTCAGACCGGCAGCATGCAGCGCTCGGACTGGCATTTCCGCCTGGGCTGCGAACTGGTCCTCAACGGCTACATCGGAGAACTAAAACACGTCACCGTGAGCGTTGGCGGACCGCCGGGAGACCGACCTTTGCCGGCTCAACCGGTACCGGATTACCTCGACTGGGATAGGTGGCTCGGCCCGGCACTGTGGAGGCCGTATAACTCCGAATTGTCGCCGCACCTGAGCTGGGACGGCTTTCCGAATTGGCGTAATCACAGCGCCTTTGGCGGCGGCGGCATGACCGACTGGGGCGCGCACCATTTCGATATCGCCCAGTGGGGCATGGGAATGGACGAGAGCGGCCCGGTGGAAATTATTCCACCAGACGGCAAAGATTACAAGGTGCTCACCTATAAATACGCCAGCGGTGTTACGATGACGCGTGATAAGGCAAACGGGGTTTTATTCACAGGCACCAAAGGCGAGGTCGAAACCAATCGCGGGCACCTGCGCACCGTACCCGAGAACCTTATGAATCAGAAGCTCGGCCCCAATGAAATTCACCTGTACGAATGCAATAACCATTATACCGACTGGCTGGATGCCATACGCAAGCGCAGCAGGCCGATTTGCGATATCGAGACCGGCTGCCGCTCGGTAAGCGTTTGCCATCTGGGTAATATCGCTTATAAGCTTGGTCGGCCGCTGAAGTGGGACCCGAAACGTGAAGTGTTTGTCGGAGACCGCGACGCGAGCCGTTTACTTTCACGCGCTATGCGCAGCCCCTGGCACTTGTGAAATTGATTATTGACTATTTACTATTGATTATTAAGGAGTAGAAAAATGAAAAAGAGGTCAAAACTTATCAGTGCTGCTTTGCTGGGCCTCTGGTGTTTGTCGATGCTTACGAGTCCTTTGCAGGCGGAATCGCCGGAGAAGCTGCGTGACCTGAAAGCGGATGAGCTACAAAAAATCCAGAATGCCGTACCAGAGAAACCGACAGTCCAACCAAATAAGCCAAGAAAAATTCTGGTCTTTTGGCGCTGTGAAGGTTTCTTTCATACGAGTATTCCGGTTGTCAATGAGGCGTTAAAAATTATGGGTCAAAAGACCGGTGCGTACGAGGTCACGGTATGCACGGACGATTACTCGGTATTCACGCCGGAAAAGCTCGCGCAATTCGATGTCGTATGTTTGAACAATACAACCCACTTGAAATTCAACCCGAAAGAGACGCCCGAACGCTGCAAAGCTTTGATGGATTTTGTCAAAAGTGGAAAGGGCATCGTCGGTATTCATGCTGCCACGGATAATTTCTACGATTGGCCGGAGGGTATGGAAATGATGGGCGGCAAATTCACCGGCCACCCCTGGGGTGGTGGCGGAACCTGGGCCATCAAGATCGATGAGCCGGATCATCCGCTGACGGCGGCGTTCAAGGGAAAAGGTTTCAAGATCAACGATGAGATTTACAGAACGGACCCGCCGCTCTATTCGCGCAGCAAGCAGCGTGTTTTGATGAGTCTCGATATGAGCGATCCGACTACCAAGAATGCCAGGGGAGTCAAGCCCTCGGATGCCGATACCGGAATCACCTGGATTAAGACCTGGGGCAACGGCCGGATGTTCTATTGCTCGCTGGGGCACAACGACCATTTGCTATGGAATCCGGCGATCTTGCAGCACTATCTTGACGGGATTCAATTTGCACTTGGTGACTACAAAGTGGATACAAAGCCAACGCCTATCGTTAGTTCAGGAAAGGGATCAAAAATGGAACAACAACTGAATATACTGAAGACCACATATGACTGGGGGCAAAGCCGTGTGCCGCTAACCGAGCTTAGCGCATATATAGGCAGCATGCATGGCAACACTGCGGAGCTAAAGAATATTGAGAAGGCCCTGCTGGGTGTGCTCGACTCAGATGCCAAACGGGCCGGCAAACAGTTTGTTTGCAGGGAATTGAGCATCATCGGTACCGAGCAGTCTGTGCCGACTCTTGCCAAAATGCTCGCTGGCGAGGAAACCTCCGATATGGCAAGATATGCGCTGGAGCGGATTCCCGGTTCTGCGGTCGATGAGGCTTTGCGAGGTTCTCTTAGAGGAACAAGAGGCAAAGTGCGAATTGGTATCATTAACTCTTTGGGTCAGCGTCGTGACAAGGGAGCTGTTCGCATTTTGAGCAGAATTTTAGGCAGATCCAACCAGGACGCCGCGATTGCTGCAGCCGCCGCTCTTGGCCAGATTGCCGATTCGCAGGCCGCCGAAGCGCTGGCCGAGGCAAAAAATAAAGCCGAAGGTAAGTTACTATCGGTGGTGTTGGATGCCTATTTAAAGTGTGC
>CAZSOR010000126.1:0-12716 GCA_964608395.1 uncultured Pirellulales bacterium | reverse complement strand
TTATTAAAATAGTTATATTTGTTTACATAAACGCACCTTTTAAGGGCGCGACATTAAAAAGAGTGCAATAATTGTGCCAGATGCATGAATTAGGCAGTTTTTTATTGATAATGCGACTTTGCCTCCTGCTGAGGAGGTGGGAGCGTCAGGATTTTATACAGTTCGGCTGTTTTTCAGCAGGTGATTTTTGTCAGGTAATTGCTTTCCAGCTTTGGTTCAGGTCTTCTAACATCTTGATTACTTCTTCAATCTTTCCAATATCCTGTTTCGCATTCGCTTCTGTGAGATGTCTGCCCATGAATAGGTATAACTTTCGAAGATTCATTGCTATTTCGCCGCCAGCCTCGGTATCCAGAACGGTATTTAATTCGAAGATTATATCTATTGCCTTGCTGATATATTTGCCCTTTGCTTCAGGGTCTTTGGATTCGATTTCCTTAATTGCCAGTTTCAAGAATTTGATCGCACCGTCATAGAGCATGACAATGAGGCGTCCTTTGCTCTGTGTGGTAACTGCGTTTTCCTGATATGCTTCGACGCCCTTCATAACATTACTCCGTTAATATGTTGTGATATGTACTATTGCATTTTTTCGCAACCAAGAAAGAGATTGCCACAGTCCCCTTCGGCTGCGCTCAGGGCTAAAGGCTCTTTTTGCTCCTTCGCAACGACACAAAAAACGGCCAAGATTTAACTTATGGGGAGACGGCTGAAATTAGCCATCTCCCCGAGGGGTCATTCAAAATTCAGTAGATGTTTATCTAAGCAGTGTAAGAGCCATCTGAGGCATCGAATTGGCCTGAGCCAACATAGCGATACCAGCCTGACTCAATACCTGTGTTCTGGTTAAGGTTGCCATCTCTGTTGCAACGTCAACATCAGAAACTCGTGATTCCGCAGCCATCAGATTCTCAGACTGAATATCGAGAATCGCGATCGTACTTTCCAGACGGTTCATCTTATAACCGAATGTCGCACGTGCCGCGTCTTTGGTGTTGATGGCAGCGGTAACTGTAGCTAATGCAGTAATCGCAGCGGCTTCGGTCAAAATGTTCAGCCCCGCGCCTACACCGCCAGCGGAATCAGATGACCAGACACCAGCAGTACTCGATTTCTGGAACAGAGCGCCACCCAGCAGACTCCCTGCAAGGGTCTCGTCAGTGCCAAATATACCTGACACGGTTGTGGCAGTCTTAGTACCGCCAACTGCAATAGTAAGGGAAGTTGACTCAGTACTTTGAGCTACAAGTCTCAGCTTATAGTTACCACTCTCATCGTGGGTCTCTATAAGCGAGGCAGCCGCATAAGCTAACGGATTGCCGTCGGCATCTTTTGGTGCAGCCGGATTCTGGGAGGCTGTGTTGATTTGATCTTTTACCTCCTCGACAGTATACGTACCTTCTGAGAAGGTAGCATCGACTACTTCCTCGCTGCCAAATGTTACATTAACAATGAAGTTAGAGCCGGCACCGACAGTTAAAGCGGTTGCCGTAGCAGCATAACCTGTACTGGCCGACATGATTGCCCATTGGCCGTCGCCGGTCTCAATACTAAGACCTGCCTGAGTCATATCAACCTTGTCGATATCAATCGTGCTGGTAGTACCGACGTGAATCGAAATAGAGCCGGTAGCGGTGTTGAGCATGGAGATGTTGTTAAACTTTGTTGCTCCGGCGATTCTTTCGATTTCAGAGGCCATTTCCGCGAACTCGCTGTTCATAATAATACGCTGAGCGGCAGAATATGAACCCGTTGCCGCCTGCTCTGCCAACTCGTTCATTCGGATGAGGCTATCGTCGATAACCGCCATCGCACCTTCCATAGTCTGCATCATACTAATGCCATCCGAGGCATTTCGTGCACCTTGCTGCAGCACGGCGATATCTGCACGAATTAACTCTCGTACAGCCAAACCAGCGGCATCATCTTTCGCACTATTAATGCGGAGGCCTGATGCGAGCCTTTCGACGCTTGTTGCAAGGTTGTCGTACGCCCTGCCCAAGTGCCTGGCGGCATTTGATGCCATAATATTGTTCTTAATTGCTAACATATTTTTAACTCCTTAACTTAATAGTACAAATCTTTTGTGGCTTTGACAAAAAGGCCCCCAAATATTAATAATGACATGCAACGAGCACGCCGTAAAGTCTGCTTTCAATGCTCATTATCGGCCAGAATGAAAGAGACTTGAGGAATTTCTTTGAGGGATATAGGTGCAAAATCATTAGACCGGTAATCCGGATGGAATCGGGGCTAAAATTGCAAAAAAGCTGCTAAACAATAGTGAAGAAGGATAAGTGATTTTGTAAAATTATCGGACGATTTAAGCAATATATGCGGGGATGCCGGTTCTCGGTAATCGGCACCCGAATTCGCCTATCGAACACAGCGTAAGCGGTTTTCTCATCTGATGAGCTATTATCCCTAACGAATGCAGTGCAGCGGGATTCTCAGGATTGTTTTGCAGAACCGGACGATATAACTTCTCCGCCTCCTGAAGAAGCCCGCCTTGATGGTATCGTAAGGCATTTTCCATAGTTGCGGCAACGGTTGGCATCTTTGTATGGCATTTCTGCTCCGAGAATAATTGAAAACCGATGCGATTGCATTTCATATCAGCATATTGATGGAGCCGTCTGTGATAAATCCCTCCTGAAATTCGTAAGGGTTCTCATAGCTGTTATTGCTTGCTAACCATTCATTGCTCTCGTCGGCATCCGGATTGTATCCCGGCATCCAGTGATTCGCCGAATTTTGCTGCTGAGCTCCGCCGCTTTGTAGTGACTGGTTTCCAAGTGCCCCTTGCCCTGATTGCTCCTCGTTGGATAGCATAACTTCGAGCCGCTTAATCTGAATGCCGGAATCTGCAAGGTTGCGGATAATCTGCGGCAGCGTTTGCTCAATCTCGTATCTTGTTTGTGCCTTACTAACCTCCATAATACCGGTTAACTCAGCGTCCTGCTGCCGGAATGTTATGGATACCTTTCCCAATTCGGGCGGATTGAGACGGACTGTAATCTGCCTTTCGGCGCCTTGCTGGGAGATGGAATTGTGAATAGATTCGAGAATCTGCTTGCCAATATCTGCCGAGAAGTTGCTGGAAGAATTCTGGCCCGGCATATTGGCTGTCGTTGCGTTCCTTGCCGCGGCGGGGGTTTGCTCTGTAATTAGAGTTTGGGGAGTATTATGCGAGAGCATCCGTTCAAAGCCTTGAGATGTGTTCTTATTGGACGTCGAGTTGCCCTGGTCTTTGGTTTGGCCAGTAGATACCTGAACTGCCGCTATATTCAGTTTTTGGGCGGCGTGATTTTCCGAGAGATTATTGCCGGTATGTATTGACTCTTTGCCGTTGGGATTCAACAATTTCGAGAGTGTTTGCGAAGCGGTTGTTTTTGCCTCAGTCTCTACAGTCGGCACAGGCTTTTCCGGATCGATACCGGCAGGCTGAGGCTGCGTTTCCGAGACTTTGGCCTGAACTGTCGTCAGGTTGATATTCCCTACCGCTGGTTTTCCCCTGGAAACGTTCGTATTTTTGTCGGTATTAGCAGGAACTTCAGGCGCCAATTCTTTAGTATTTACCTTTTCGGTTACGGGTTTTGTCTCAGCGATTGTCCTGGCTAATACAGAGACCTTATCGGTGTTGTTTCCCGTCTCAGGCTGTTTCCTGCCTGCAGGAGGGGACTTGCCGGTTTGCGTGTTAGCGATAATTTGGGCAAGTTGCTGCCCGGTTTTGGACTCAATTGTTGTGGCGTTGCCTTCTTTGCCTTGTTTCACGGCTACAGATTGTTCAGCCAATCCACTCTTGATTAAATTTTGCTGCTCGTTCGGCTGCTCGATTGTGCCGGAATCTGCGTTTTGCTCTTTTGACTTTGTTTTATTATCAGCGTCGGAGGGATTTTCGGACTTTGTTCTTTTGCGGATCGATTTTGTAAACTCTTGCGGAGATTTGTCAACGGATTCTTTCCGGTTCTGGATTTCCTCATTAATATTATCGGCCGTTGGTTTTTCAAGGCCGTTAATCTGCGGATGTTTATCATCCGGAGTCAGGGAAAATTTTGCACCTTTTCTGATTTCATCAGGCTTTGAAGGAACTGGGCTTTTGCTCGTTGTTCCAACAAAGTTATTTTCAGCTATTAATAAGTTGACATTCATACAGCATTACCTATTGAGTCAATTAATATTAGCAATTGGTGTGCCAGCATTCGAGAGATGGATACTGAAAAGCGGTAAGTGCTTGTAGATATAGCACTTAAGGGCATTGAAAACATATTGATTCGGTCTAAGGATTTTTCTGCCGGTTGTGATAGCGGAGAAATATTCCTGTGCATAGGTAAGAATTTCCGGTTTGTTTTTGAGGGGGGATTCATTTTGCGAGTTTGGTCACTGCTGGATTAGGAGCAAGAGTAAGCTCAAGGGCGTCATCAGGTCGAGTCTGCATGTAAAGAAACGCTCCTTGTTGTATAAAATCCTGACATTATCGTTGCCGTTCAACCATGCGGTTATTTGCGCTTAATGGCTTTTTTTGTACACGGCAGGGATAAACATGCTGAAAATGGCTGGTCATGGGCATTTGGCACGATTATTGCTGTTTTTATTAAGCAGGCAAGGTTTGTGTATAAATATTTGGGAACTTCTGATGTCCAAAACAGAAAATATATTGGATCTTATTGATGCAGGTATAAAGGCTGAGACTCTTCGCCAGAAAGCGATTGCCAATAATATTGCCAATCTCGAAACCCCTGGATACCGCAGGGTTGATGTTAAATTTGAAGAGTTACTTGCCAAGTGCCTGCGTTCGTCCGAGGAATTTGACATTAGCAAGGTTGAGGCACAAATTTATCGGCCTAAACAGACACCCGTAAAATCGAACGGTAATGACGTCAATTTGGAAGCAGAAATAGGGCAAATGATAAAAAATACGCTTCGCCACAAAACGTATATTCGGTTGCTCAGCAAAAAGTACAACCAAATTGAATTAGCAATCAGTGTAAAGTAGTTTTCCATTTTTGGTTGCCGGTGTTTTCGAATCGAACCGGGATCAGAAAGGAACAAGAAAAGGAACAGAGCAGATGGAAGTTAACAGTAGCTTCGATCCTATAGATATAGCGATTTCGGGTTTACGGACGCAGGGCAAACAGATGAAAGTGATTTCATCGAATATTGCTAATGCCCGTACATCCGATGCCGGCAATGGAGAGCCTTACCGCAGGCTTGAAGCTACGTTCAAATCGGACGACGATTTGGGCGGCGTCGAGCTGGATAAAATAGTCAAGGATATGAGTGACTTTCTAAAGGTTTTGGATCCGGGCAATCCTCTGGCGGATGAGAACGGATATGTCGCTATGCCGAACGTCAGTTTGCCCGTTGAGATGATAAATATGAATATTGCTACGAAGATGTATCAGGCAAACGTTGCGGTCTTGAAACGTTATCAACAAATACTTGAAACCACACTCGAGTTACTTCGATAAATTAGGGAATAATTGATGATTAATGTAAATGCAAATATGACCGGGCCGCTGCACTCGGTAAAACCGGGAACTGGTCCGGACTCTCTTGGAGTGCCGAAAGTAGGAAGTGCCGATGGCAAGAAATCGGGCTTTGCCGACACTATTAAGGCTGCCGGGAACTACATATCCAATGTCGATGATCTTCAACAGTCTTCGGATATGTCTATCAAGGATTTATTGTCCGGTAAGAACGAGGATATTACTTCTGTGGTCTCTGCGGTGGCTAAAGCTGATATGAGTTTCAAGCTTCTTGTGGGCGTAAGAAATAAGCTAATCGAAGCGTACAAACAAACGATGAATATGCCGTTGTAATTGATTGCGATGAGTTGTTGATTATTCGTGCTCTCTCCGGCAGGTAATAATCAATGTTCGAAGGGGTTTCATGGGCTTTGTCCAAAAGATAAGAGCCGTTTGGGAAAAGGTAAGTCTGGTTCAGCGGGCTCTTCTTGTTGCTATCGTTCTGACATTCTTAATTGTCAGTGGGTTTCTTGTCCATTGGGCCCGCAGACCTGATATGAGAATGCTGTACCAGGAACTTGCTCCCGAAGAAGCCGCTCAGATTACAGAAAAAATCAGTGAAAATGGCATTGCTTATGAGCTGCGAAACGGCGGAACAAGTATCTACGTTCCAAAAGAAAAGGTCTATCAGCTTCGTCTGGATATGGCAAAAGAGGGGCTTCCGGCAGGTGGGCAAGGTGGTTACAAGATATTTGATAATGAAAAAATCGGCGTCAGCCCGTTCGTTCAAAGCGTTAATCTTAAGCGAGCACTACAGGAGGAGCTTGCCAAGAGCATCCAGATGATCGACGGCGTGAATCACGCCCGGATCCATATCGTAAGCTCGGAGCAAACACTTTTTACATCTGAGGCAGGGAAAACCACTGCCTCTGTGGTCCTTCGATTAAAACCGGGTTACAGATTAAGCTCTTTGAATATAGCGGCGATTACCCATTTGGTCTCCGGCAGTGTCGAGGGGCTTACCTCAGAAAATGTAACCGTGATCGATAGCCAGGGACGTTTACTTTCCAGTGAGTCGGACCAGACTATGGCCGGTGGGGCCGGTACCGTTCAGGATTACAGGGAAAGGGTGGAGCAGAACCTGGAGGACAAGGTTGAGGAGATGCTCACTACTGTCCTGGGACCCGGCCGAGCAAAAGTTAGAATTCATGCTGTTGTTGATATGAACAGCGTTAGCACCATTACAGAAAAATTAGAGCCAAAGGGAGTTGCTACAAAGGAAGAGATTACAACCGGTTCCGAAACCGGAGCCAGCAGTACGCCGGTTGCAGGCGAGGCAGCCGCACCAGGCAGCTTAAAAAAGGATGAAACAATTCTTACCGAATATGAGGTCGGCAAGACTGTGACGCAGGAGGTTACATTGCCGGGCGAAATACAATTTCTGTCGGTTGCTGCCGTTGTTGACTTGTCGCCCCCCGATTCGAATGAAGCGGACTCTGGCGGACAGGTTGCAAATGTAATGGATCCTAACGATGTGGAAAAACTCATCGAAAATGCGCTTGGTTTAGATCTTTCAGGAGGGGATTCTCTTAAAGTGGTTACCGCCAGGTTTCATCGACCGGCCGCTTCGTTGCTGGACGAGGAGCTTTCGGCCGGGCTTGATTTCGTAGCGATTGCACGCCAGGCTTCGTTGGGGATTATGGCTGTGTGCGCCCTGGTTGTTCTTCGCATGTTCAGAGGTGCAAAGAAAAAAGTGAAAATGGAAGCCGGGACTGCGCAGCTTCCCGGAAGTGAGGGGACCAGCGGTCTTCTTCCGGGTGGAGCGGGGGGATCGGAGCCGTTAGTATTACGCAGGCAGATAGCCAGTGCTTTGGAGAATAATCCCGAACGTGTCAAACAATTATTTACCAGTTGGATTGAAGAAAAAGGGGGGTAAATAATTGACATTGACGGGTAAACAAAAAGCTGCAATGTTGTTGATGAGCCTGGATGCCGCCACTGCTGCGGAACTGGTAAAGGGTCTCGATGCTGAGGTCGTCCGGGAATTGACAGCAGAGCTGGCACATCTGGAGGCCGCTGATATAAAAAGCAGCAGGAAGAGCACCAAAATTGTGCGGCAGTTCCACCATTCTTTGAAGGTAACCGAAACATTTCAGCTAAACGGTTTTCTCGACAAAGTGTTGAAAAGTACGGTAGGCCAGGAGAAAGCAGGGCAGATTCAGGCCGAGATACAGGAAGTCTTGTGCAACCGTGACCCTTTCATATCTATTCGTTCCGTTGATCCGCAAACCTTAGCTTTGGTTCTGGCGTATGAGCATCCTCAAACTACCGCGGTAGTCTTATCGGAATTGCCGGCAAAAAAAATGGTTGAGGTGCTTAACTTTTTGGATGGGGGCACCAGGGTCGGTGTTGCCGGCAGGATGAGCAGTTGTAAGAAGATGACGGTCGAAGCAAAAGCATTAATAGCAGAAGCAGTTTGCGAACGTCTTGAATCTCTCTTCGCTGGTCGCACTGATAAGCCTTTGCCGTCCTGGTCCGAACAGTCTTTGAGGAAAGTAGCTGTGATTGTGCGAGACCTCGGTAAAGAGATTCGGGATGGCCTGCTCAATGCGATACACGGCAAAGACAGCCGGGCCGGTGAAATGGTTGCGGAATTAATGATAATTTGGGCGGACATACCGCATGTGACGGACAGGTTGCTGCAGGATGTTTTGAGGAGAGTTGATGCAAATAAACTGGCGTTGGCGTTACACAAGGCAGATGAAGCGATTATACAAAAAATACGGTCTAATCTCTCTGAGCGAGCCGTTGCCGCTTTAGATGAGCAGGCGTCACTTATATCGGCTCCCGGGAATGAAGATATTAAAGATGCCAGAGGCCAGATTGTCCGGGTTTTGCGCGAAATGAATGAGAAAAGCGAACTTGTATTCATGAAAGACGGATGTGATATATGACGAATTCAAGGCCAATATTCCCAGGTATAGAGAAGAGACTGACGGTCTTGTAATAGAAATTGTAAGAAAGATATTAGTACAGAAGGATTGAAAGAGGGACTGAGTATATGGCATTGTCGGGTAAACAAAAGGCTGCAATGTTACTGATGAGTCTGGATACTTTAACTGCTGTTGAGCTTCTCAAGGGACTTGATGCCGATGAGATTCAGGAAATTGCCATAGAGATTGCGAAAATCGATGCATCGGAGCAGAGGGATGTTAAAGAACAAGCTAAGGTCGCCCAAGAGTTCTGTAACACACTTCAGGAGGAGCAGAGCCAGAAATTTAATGTGAAGGCTTTTCTCAACGAAATGCTTGTGAACGTTCTTGATAAAGAGAAGGCCGAGCAAATTCAATCGCAGGTAAAAAAAGCTACAGAGCAAAAGGATTTGTTTTTGGATATTCGTCAGGCCAGCACAGACGAATTGGTTCTTGCGCTCGATGGCGAACACCCACAAACGATTGCAGTGGTGCTGTCGGAACTGCCTCCGAAGAAAAGCCAGGAGGTTCTGTCGCTCCTGAACGAAGAAGCTCGTCTTAAGGCTGTGTGTAAGATGACAAATCCGGAACAGATGGGCAGTGGAGTGAGACAGCGAATGGCATCTACAATTACCAAGCGGCTGCAGAGTTTCGAGGGAGAAATCCTCGTGGAGAGACCGGAGCAGACTTTACGGAAATTGGCACTTGTGCTCAGCGGTCTGGAAAAAGATATACGTGATCCAATGCTTGATGAGATCGGCAAAAATGACGAGGAAACGGCCGCTATGGTAAAACGTCTGATGATAACGTGGGAAGATATAAAGTCGGTAGCGGACAGGTCTTTGCAGGAAGCACTGCGAAGTGTGGACTCGGCTAAGTTAGCTTTGTCGCTGTATGGGGCGGATGAAGATATAGTTCAAAAAATACGCTCAAATATATCCGATCGGGCTGTTTCGATGCTTGATGAAGAAATCTCATTGATGCAGGAGCCGCTGGAAAAAGAGGTTCTTAATGCGAGAGAAGAAGTCGTCAGGCCGCTACGAGAGGCTAATGAGGAAGGTAAACTCAGGGTGACGGGGCGATAGCAAAATGTCACAGACACTTACAGTCAATCTTAATAAGCCGATTATCTCAGCAAAAGTCCTGGATGATTATGCCGGTGGTGTTGGGAGTGAAATGTCCGGTCCTGGCCGAGTTGATTCAGAAGCTAATACCGGGCAAATTCCAATACAAGATTTAGAAGCTCAGAAAGCTGTTTTTTCGCAGGCCTGTCAGATACTCGATGGTGTTATTACCAGACTCAATCAGTTTTGCGACAAACTGTATGTCGAGCACGGAGAAGAAATCGCCAAACTTTCGGTCGAAATCGCCAGGAAGATTTTGATGCAAAAAGTGGAAGATGGGGACTACGAAATAGAATCCATCATCAAAGAAGCCCTTAAAAATGCACCGAGCAGCCAGGATGTGATTGTGCATTTGAATCCTGAAGATCTTGAAAAATGCCAGAAGGCTCAGCAGGACGGGCCGGGCTGTGCTTTAACCGGCATTAAGTTAATTCCAGATCCCAATATCGGGCGAGCGGAATGTTTACTTGAAAGCCCGAAAGGGATTATCAAATCGCTGATCGATGACAACCTGGAACGAATCAGCAAAGCGATTGAGAAGGTAAATTAAATTATGGCTACAACTGAGACTTTAAACAATCAGATTGATTTTGAGAAGTTTCACTCGGCGCTGCGCGATGTAAATCTGTTGGATTGTCAGGGCTTTGTGGTACGTGTTGCCGGGCAGGCGGTTGAATCTATAGGCCCTGCAATAGGTTTGGGAGAGCTTTGCAGTATCCGGATTCGCGATGGTCGGGGAGTGATGGCTGAGGTGGTGGGTTTCCAGAACGACCATCTTATTTTGCTGCCGCTGGAGCATATAGAGGGTATATCACCGGGCGATACGGTAACTGCCCGAGCCACTCCACGCCATATTACCCTGAGCGATAATATCCTGGGCAGAGTATTAAACGGGCTGGGAGAACCGATAGATAGTAAAGGTCCATTGTTAGGGAGGGACAAAAAGGCATTGGATGCGAACAGCCCGGCACCTCTAAGTCGAGAGAGGATTACAAGCCATTTGGCTCTGGGAATCAGGTCAATAGATGGTGTGCTGACCTGTGGAAAGGGGCAAAGAATAGGAATTTTCTCAGGCAGCGGAATCGGTAAGAGCGTTCTGCTTGGCGACATTGCCAATTCGAGTGAGGCGGACGTCAATGTTGTTGCACTGATTGGCGAGCGTGGCAGGGAGGTTCGAGAATTTCTCGATTCGGACCTTGGCCCGGAGGGTCTGGCACGCAGTGTTGTTGTCGTAGCGGCCTCTGATTCTCCTGCGATTCAGCGAGTAAAGGCGACTTTCGTGGCAGTTACAATCGCCGAATATTTCAGAGACAAGGGGAAAAATGTTTTGTTTATGATGGACTCACTTACTCGCTTTGCCCAGGCTCAGCGCGAAATAGGTCTTGCCGCGGGTGAGCCACCGGCCACCAAGGGCTACTGTCCGAGCGTTTTTTCACTGATGCCAAGACTCGTCGAGCGTTTGGGCTGTGCCGAGAGAGGAAGCATAACGGGTATTTTGACAGTCCTGGTTGAGAACGATGATCTGGCTGATCCTGTAGCCGATAGTGCCAGGAGTCTGCTGGACGGGCATATAGTTCTGTCGAGAAAGTTAGCCGAGAGGGGCCATTATCCTGCTGTGGATATCCTACAGAGCATCAGCAGGTTAATGCCGGCGGTGACAAGCAAAGAGCACAAGCTTGCAGCACAGAAGCTCAGAGAAATATACGCCATTTATATTGATGCTGAAGACTTGATAAACATCGGGGCATTTTCGCCGGGAAGCAATCGGCATATTGACGGAGCGTTAGCCTTGATAGACAGGATAAGGGATTTCCTTATTCAGCCTGTTCGTGAGAGGACGGATTTTGCGGAAACCGTCGAGCGATTGACTGTTATTATAAAATCATGGAATGAGTTGTTGGATTCACGATCGCAGTAAATAACTTCCGGCGAGCCGGTATTGAGAGTGAAGAATTGGGTATTAAATGAAACGTTTTGTATGGCGGTTGCAGCGTGTACTTGAAATTAAAAAAAAGGAGGAGCAGAAAACCAGGGCAGAACTGTTTGAACTTACAGAAAGGTTGGCGCAGAGGCGAGGCGAACTGCTTGCAAGACAGAAAATGTTAGAGAGTATCATCGAAGGATTGACCGAAGGGAATCCGAAAGAGCGATTAGGTGAGCAGGAATTCTTTTTGAGATATTCGACTACGAGTGATGAGCAGATTAGAAAACTCAAAGATAAAAAAAACGAGCTGGAATCACAACAGAGAAAGAAAATCGCTGAGGTTTTAAAGGTCAGAAGGTTCAAAGAAGGTTTGGAAAGATTACGGGTTGAAGCAAAGATACAATTTATAAAGGAACAAGAGAAACTTGAGCAAAAAGAGCTGGATGAGGGGGCTACAATTTCATTTGTACGAAAATCGCGAAATCGGGAGAAGACCAATGAGTAAGAAATTTATAATAATAACAGCGGCGGTGGGATTAGTAAGTTTTGCCGGAGCGTTCGTCTTTGCGTGGCTTAATCCACCGTCTCAGGTAAGCCTTCCCGACGATTTAAAGCAGTCGGCATTTGTCGACGACAAATCTGAACCTGGGCTGCCACAGACTCGAACTAATGCGGTAGGCACTGTTGCCGCGGTTTCCGGCCCGATGACAAAAGCTATGACAGAGCAACAGCTCAAGAATCTGGTTCTGGATGTCCGGGAAAAAATGCAGGAGTATAACAACAGGCTGCAGGCCCTTGGAGTCCGGGAACGGAGATTGCAGATGACCCAGGATGTGCTAAAGGAGGACATCGAGAACCTCAATACCCTGCGAATCAAACTTACTTCAATCATTGCCAATCTCAAAAGTGAGCGTGACAAGCTGCTTAAAAGCAGGCTTGAGATTGGTCAGACAGAGAAGACCAATCTGGTATCGATAGCTGCTACCTATGACAAGATGGATGTAACCGGCGCCAGTAAAATTTTTACTAATATGTGTGCAGCGCAGGATACGAGCGAAATGCAAGATATCGAGGCCGACAATGTCAGCAGCAGCTTTGATGATGCGGTCAAGATACTGCACTATATGACCGAAAGGACCAAAGCAAAATTGCTGGCCGAGTTAGCGACTTCCGAGCCGGCGCTAGCGGCAGCTTTGTGTCAGAGATTGAAACAGATTGTTGAGGGGAC
>CAZSOR010000125.1:0-12803 GCA_964608395.1 uncultured Pirellulales bacterium | reverse complement strand
CCCGGAGCCAGTATTGATACCATTCCGCGTACTTACCCTTCGGAGTCCACGCCGGAACCGAATACAAGCCCCAGCAAACGAAAACACCGAACTTGGCGTCTGTGAACCACTGTGGGGTTGGGCGGGAATCGATAGACTCCCAGTTAGGCTGGTACCGCTGTTGTCCGGCGGCGAACCGCGTTTGCAGCAATAAACAGAGGAAAAACAGGACGTATACGATCCTTCTCATTTTCTGTCTCCAGTTGGAACTCCCTACCAAAGCGACTAATATCGACTCTTAGCCTCATTAAAATTTCGTGCTTCAATATTAACAATTGCTTATATTAAGATGGGCAGGATTAATTTCAACTATATTTTCATAGATAGAATCAAGCCATAGTCGCTAATGATCCAGAGGAGGGAAGGAGTCACATCTTTTTTTACAACATCTTTACAGGTAACTCTGATATCCTAAATCCTGCATTTGAAGGAAGTTGCATTAACATGTTAAGTGCAACATGGTCGGTTTTGGCGCTCACGGGCAACGCCTGGCAAGCGGTGAGTCACGGAGATTTTTCCGAAATATGCCCGACATCTTGTGTTAATTTTCGTATATTATATAACATAATGAATACAGGATACAAAATTTAGGAGATAAAAGGCAGTTCAGTGAATATCCAATGCCGAAGTAAAGAATCATGCCCCTTCGAATTCCTCAGGACATGCTTTGCGGTTAATGGTCTATTTGAAAAAACAAAGCCAATTTGCGAAAGGTCAATATGAGCATATGTATCTATTATAAAGATGGTTATGGAAATAATAGGCGGCTTCGCGCTGCAAAAAACAAAGCCAATTCGTCAGGAATGAATTGCCGGACAGGTTTTATTGAGGTCGTCAGAGTTTATTCGTGTTCACCCCATGAAATAGGTAAAACTGAGGTGCTGAACAGATGGCGGACACTTGATCTAAAATCAGAAATGAGTTGTGATATGCTATCTCAAGGTGCGATGTTGGCCGCACAAGTCATTTGTGTATCTTCTGCGCGACAATGGATAGTAACAGGCAGAATACTATCGCTACCATAGTCCAATTCTTTCAGTGATCCTTCGGCAAAAAGCTTCGCATCTTCCAAGCTTGGTAAATCACGAACCTCAATCGCCCCTACGTATCGATCCCGCGTAATATTCAGACACCAGCAGTAATCAAAAAGGTTATCGGAACGCCATACTTCAAAACGTGGATAACTCGTCTTTACCGCCCCTATCCAGGAATGAGTATTTTTTTCCCACTCTATTTTCATTTTATCCGGTCTCTGGAAGTTTTTTTCTATACTCTGCTATATCGGTCTTTCCAGACAAAAATGTTCAGCTTTTTTGGAGAAGAACCGGTCGTCCTTTGATTGATATGCTTCCTATGGGGTGAACTTTTAACCAAATTCACTGCTATAGGCCGCAGTGTTCACCAGCATGGTCAGGCCGGCTCAGGTTTTTCTGTAGAAATGCTGTGAAGGACATTATTGGCGAATATGCATAAAGAACGGAAAGGTCGGGATTCGAATCCGTCCCTCCTGTTTAATACTACAAAACAGCGATTTTCCACGCAAGCCTTTTTTCTGCAAGAAATTATGTCTACGATACGTTACTATTCAAACACAATTCCCAGACCATTTGTGACTCCAAAAATAGAACAGTAAAAAAACTGATTACTGGATTCTTAATCCTAAGCTTTTAAGAGGAGTGGGATTTTTTCATTGTTCAAAAAAAAGAATCGTCACTTAAATTTGACCATGACGAACTTCGAGCTTAACGTGCAGGTCTGGCTTATCTTGCACCGCGGGCAGGCCTCGCACCGCAAGCACCTTTAGCAGGTCGAGCCTGTCTTGCTGGGCGAGAAGCTCCACCATTTGCACATTCAGTAAAAAATACACATCTACCGCATAAATCCCATATCCAACCATTCTCGAACCAGCCAAGGTATTTGCGTGAAGAATCCACTTCTTTCCATGGCAGGCCTTGCCCCCTAAGACTGGTCCATGTGTTACCGATCGACTTGACGCGTGAACCACACATAGTCTCTATGTACCCTCTGGAGCATGGCAAGGCGCACGGAAAGATGCCAGGCTGTTCTCGATTTCTTAGGCCTTGAAATTTGCTGATAAAGCTGTTCCAACCCGGATTTCCCAAATTAAGAGTAGCGCTTTGAATAAGGTTTTGATAGTATGACGTGGTAAAGCTCTACGACAAGCGCAGTACGGCAGAGCAGTGAATTTGGCAACAGATGTGACAAGAGAATCCTAAAAAATAGGTTGGATTACTATAATTCGAGGAAGGTTTTGATATTACTTTGGAATTGGAAGGCTTTGTTGTGTAGCCAAGCGTTTAATGTGGGAAATACCGGTTTTAACAATTATTCTGGGAGGAATCGATATTGCTGAAAAAACCAACAGTCGTCAAGTTCAAACGTCCGCACACATCCGGTGTATGCTTTTCTGTGTGATGATCGCGATGCCAACGATGGTTTATGCTGTCCAGGCAAAGCAGGTGGATGCCGGTTAGACCGATAAAATTTGCGACACCCCCATGTGTGTCAAGGATATAACCCATGACCAGAGAAGATTTATAACCAAATGTGCGAAAGATTCTTGACACTACCCTATTGAATCTGTTAATGGATATTCATATATTGAGCAACGCACCCGACATAAGATTACCCAAAATTAAAAATATGGCTTGGAAGTTTGATACGTTAAGGCTTTACATTTCCGTTAAAAAGTTAAAAAATTCTTTGCCTTGTCTGTGATGAACGCGCATGTTGACGATATTGATGGTAAGAAGTGCAGGGACTATCCTTTTGAAATTTGTTCCCATTAAATCATTAACCGACACTGCCACTAAGGCCCATCCTAATGGCCCAAGAAAAACATTTGCTGTTCGAGTTAATACTGTGCTTGCGGTAAGAGCAACACCCAAACTGAGCCGTAAAACAGCAGCAGCGGCAAAAAGAGCTGTTTCTCTGGCCAAATAAACTCCTACGACATGCACAACCATTAGCTCGCTTCCGTGAATGAAAGCAGAGACATCGGCTATATCAAATTCTTTTTTTAATTGTTTTTTTTTCTCCGAATCCAATTTCTCCCACATTTCTTTTAGAAGTTTTTCCTTTTCCTCATCAGACATTGACTTAAATATCTTCTCAAAAATATTAACGGAAAGACTATGTAATTTTTGCCAACCATCTCCCTGCAATTTACGCAGTTTAAGTTTTTTGGCAATCCGATCACACATTTGATCAATAGCAGGTTTTTTTTTCAGTGCATAACCTGCCGGAGTTTGATAGCATTTGTATAATCTCTTGACGACTTCCTGCACAAGAGCTTCTTTCCATTTCCTCCTGTTCTTGGAATAATTCAGAATTCTTGCAAGATCATTTAATTCTTCAACAGAGGCATGCTCTTTTAAGAATTCGTTTAATTCGTGCATGTCGACAGCGTTCTTAGATAGTTTTTGTTTCATAAAATCGTCTTCGGAAGAAACGGAATGTTCACATCATTTTAGACAATGTTTCAATTGGCCTTTGCAACCGCTAAACGTGCTTTTGGATTTTTTGCTGCGGGCTTCTTCGGGGCGGCTAAAAAGTTAAAATACTTTTTAGCTTGAGCCTTGATAACTTTACGATATTGGAAAACGTGAACAAATGAGAATAGTAAACAGGTATACCCGGCAACGATATGAATGATCATTACTGTTTCCGTGCGTGGCAGCATGGCCGTCCCTACGCTAACCATCAATGTCGCGACAACAACAAGCGACATAATAACTTTGCCATTGACAGTACTGGCGGTTATTTTTACAGAACCATCTTCGTTTTTATTTATTCGCCTGACTATATAACGTACCCCTAATATAACCAAAGGAGTACCTACGGCAACAATGCCGGTAGCAATCAAAATTACCCCTGTTATGTTTACAGCAGGTACCGTTGTAAAGCTAAGTGCTTTTAAGCCGTTAACTGTTGTGGTTTCTGTTATTGCCATAGCGATTCTCTCCTTTTATAGGGCAGCTAAATATTGTGAGGAAAACCTTTTTTCTCTTTCTGCTTATTAAGTAAAATTCTCAATTCATCATCTCCTGATAAAAGTCTATTTAAAAAAGTCCGTTGACTACCAAGAGAGGAGTTTGATTTTATCTCCGAGACCAAAAGTTCTACTACTTCTTCTCGCATTTCAGTATCGGATTGTAATCCAGAGATGATTTCATTAGGACTGCGGTTGCCTGCCAGGGAACAGGATAGAAGCTTATACATTTCGTTGGTCAATTTCTCAAAGACATGACTGTTTATTGTTACGTCAGGCATTTGGTTTAATTTAGAGACAAGTAGTTCAGGGAGCTGTTGTTTGAATTTTTGCGGATTAGGCCGAAAATATGCTTTCTTGAATTTTTCCCAATAATTAACGGCTAAGTTATTTAGCTCTCCAATCGTATATCCTAACTCAAATGAGCAACTTTTTGTATCTTCCCAAATATAATATTTCCATTTATCAAGCATGAACTTCATGTGACCTAAAAAATTGGTAACCGTTCACAGTAATTGAGGATAAAGTTGACCTGTCCAGTGTGCAACCAGCGTATTATGATAAACTCGAAGACATTTCGGTGTTGTTTGATACAAGTTCATTTAATTCTTTTTCCGGCACCAGATGCTTAAGATTCGTTTTTAACATGATACTGTCTCAAAAACAATCAGCCTTTTTTTACTGATTTTTATATATTGGTAAGTGAGGGTTTTCGAATCAAGGTAACATATATTGTCCTGCGTACATCTTCTCTTATTATGCACATAGAAATTTCGTCACCTGGTTCGGACCCGGCAAGGTCGGATAGAAATTCCCTTAAAGTTCTTGTTTTTCGGGAATTAAAAGACATGATGATATCATTGACTTGCAAGCCCGCTTCTTCGGCAGGAGAATTACGAATAACTTCCTCAACTAAAATACCGCCTGCTTTTCCAACTTCTTCGAGCTTTTTCGCCTCCTCACTGCCAAAAAGAACCTCACTGACTTCTACGCCGAGCCAGGGTAATGCTTTGTTCACAGGCGGCAAATACGACGGCCTTTCTATCGGCAGTGCGTACACCGTAATTGTATAATCGCCTTTTACTACGCACATATAGACTTCGCTGCCTATCTCGCTACCCAATAAATCGCCTTGAAGCTGGCTGACAGTCCTTATCTTTCTGCCATTGAAAGAGACTATTACATCCCCAGGTTTTATATCTGCCTTATCAGCCGGAGAAGCAGGTGCAACGCTTTTGACTAAAGCACCCTGTACCTTGTCAAGACGTACCGCTGCTGCTACTTCAGGAGTAACCTCGGAAACCTCCAACCCAAGCCAGGCACTGCCCCACTGATCTTTGAAAGCTTCATAATCCAGTGGCTCGGCCTTAATAAGACTCTTCTCGTAGCTATCGGCAGTTGTTTTTGTATCTTGATAAAGAACAAAGGCTGCAATAACGTTTAGAGTCAGCGATATAATTGTTATAATGATTAACCAGTTTTTTCTTAGAAAATTTCCCATTTAGATTCTTTTTAAGAGCTTTTTCGATTCTACAGGGCAGATTGTTGCACAGGTATTACACATAAAACACTCATTACCGGCTATGCTGGGTTTCTTTAATTCTTCATCGTAACTGATAGCATTCATCTGGCATCTTTTTTGAGCCAGTTTGCAACCTTTACAGTTATCTTCCGGTAAATTAACGCTTATCAGCCTTAGATGCAGTAAAGAGCATATCCAGCTTAATAACGCGAAAAACGCGCCCAGCGGACAGAAATATCTGCAATAAAACCTTGAAATAAAAGCTGAAGAAACCAGCATCAGTATAAGCCAAGTCCAAGATACAAGATCGCCGTGCAGATTAAAAAATGTGGCAAACGGTTCTATAATGCCGGCTAAATAAATTGCAAGGATATTATCCCCAAACAAAAGGCCGATCATTAGCAAAATCCCAAGATTGACATATTTTACAACTTTCAAATACCTGTCAGCTTCTCCGGTAATCTTCCATTCTACCGGCACCAGACGGTATAGCACTTCGGTAATAGCTCCGAATGGGCAAAGCCAGCCGCAGTAGAATCTTCCAGCGAAAACTGTTAAACCTATCGCGATAACAACAAGGCTGTACCAATACAAGTTGTTCAAAAATACAGGGCTGTGAAGAGATAAGAGCCTTAAAATATCATTTATGGAAAACCCGCCTCCCATGAAAATGCCCAGGTATGCAAAGCTCAGCCCCAATATAAAATAACGCAAGGATTCGTTCTTTTTGAAAAATGACCAGAACGCCAGGCCAACCATGACCCATAGGAATATAAAATCTATTTGCCAGAGCAGGTGCTGGAAAAACAAGTGCTCGACCGGATTGTCTTTGTCAATGTGTTTATTTAAAATCTGTTCTGTAACCAGCTCCAGGCCCGCTTTTATTGAACGGGTAACCGCGCTTGAAGTTATCGTAGCTCCTGTTATAGCGTCTACATCTGATTCGAGGATAAAGTTGTCACCTGCATCCTTTTCTTCGAATTGACTCAAAAACCAGCTTCCATCAGCCAGAAGCCCTTTTGTATATCTTGGACTCTCAAATTCACTCAGCACCTTAACGCCGGTAATCTTTCCCATCGCATCTACGCCAACCAGGATTGCTATCTGGTCACGGTAGCCCCAGCTTTCGTCGGGAACAACTTCTGTTGTCAGAAAAACCGCCCCCATAAAATATCCGCCGTCAGTAGTATAGCCGCGGAAATGGGGAAATGGTTCTGTTTTCCTGGCAAAGGCATTGGCAGTCGGCAAAACATCTGCCAGGTCTTTTTTTGTTATTAGCTCAGCAAAACACTCAGGCGTTAAATTCAAAAAGACCAGGACAGACAATATAAACATGGCTGCTTTTGGCTGTTTTATCGCACCGGACATAATTTGCTTCTATAATTGAATCGAGAGGGAAATAGCTGCTAAGATTATTGATATTAAGATACTAATAATTACAGGCTTAAAATATCGCTTGGCTGCTGTGCTAAAACCTTCCCTGGTTTCTATAATCAACTTGACGCCCATCGCTATTAAAATACTGCCAACAACAACGGCAGCTAATTCGTCCATGAAAATAAAGCCTAACATCGATGCTGTCAGTCCAATTACAACTACGGTTCCAGAAACCAGGTTCATCTTATTTTGCCAGTGTGTATTTCTACTTGTAATTACGCAATTTTTTACAGCTTTATTACCACCGTTTCCTAAATATTTATATAGCCCAACGTAGACAGCTAATACGATAGAAGCAACCACAACGCTTATAGAATCCGGCTTTTCTACTTTATTAAGCACAAGGATCATAAAATTATGTAAACAAATAGCCATGCCGATGGTAAAAATGAAAATACCCATGTAATATGTTGCCCTTACCTCGGTCTCAACAATTCTTTGGCTGATTTTTTCACTCGTCTTCTTCTTATTGATCCTGCCATACATTTGGCAATCATTGCAGGCACGATAATTTATAGAAAAAGCGATGACATCAGTCATCGAATGTATTGCATCAGCTACAAGGGCATTACTGTTTGCCAATATGCCGGTAATGCCTTTGCCCATCACAAGCAAAATATTGCAGATAAGTGAAATATAAATCGAATTATTCTTTTCTTTCGGCGACATAATATCATTTCCTAAAATTTTGTTTGGTTACTACAGGCGCGATGTAGTTTGCCAGAGCAGGTTTATTATCAATAGCCCTGGCATCATCCCTGAATGATTAAGTTCAGTAACTATACAACCACAAAAATGGCAAAGATGATTGCACAGCAATGTTGAAATTTTGCGAGCAAACCGGACCTGCTGCAACAAGCAAAGCACAGCGAAAACCGCAACAGACATAAAGAGAACACAAAAAATTAAACCGTTCTATTACCTTATTGCCTGTTTCGTTTTCTATGTCTGAATCTGCCTTGACGGCCACCTCTTTCGCCTGTGCCGGGAAGCATCGCTTTCCCTCCCGCTTGCAGAGGTTCGTGGTTTTTCCATACGCAGATATTTGCAACTATCTCTTCGTCCATGGCGATGTTACTGCCCTCGCATTCAACTACATATGTCGGGTATCTCTGGTGCAATGTAGCAATTGTCCCCGGCCTTATACACAGGCTGTCTATTTTATGAAGCTGCTGGTCATTTTTGCAATTGATATAGGCAACTCGTGCGGATTGGCCTACCTTTAATTCAGTCAAAGGCACAACAGAACTTTGAGCTGTCCGGCAGGATTCTTTGCAGCATCGGCCTTGCGGTATCGGCGATCCGTGCGGACATGTTTTTGGATGGCCGAGCAAAATACAGATACTATCGACCAGTTCGGGCGTGATAATATGCTCAAACTCACATGCGCCTGATTCGAAATCACCGCCAAGAACATCGTAGAGCAACCTTTCTGCAAGTCTGTGTGCACGAATTATTTGTCTGCTATAATCTTCACCTTTTTTTGTAAATTTGATTTTATTTCCATCGGCAGATAGTTCAACCATATCCTCGGACGACAATTCATCAATTATTGTAGGGTCTATCTTGCCGTTCATAGCAACCTTGAAAGCCTCTGTTGAATCATTTCCTTCTTCTTTCATATACCATAACTGTTCGAGATGCTCATCTCTTTCCATTTTCCTGTCATTCATAAATTCCATCTCCCAAGAGTAAACACCAATATCCAGTTTAAAATACCCGCCAGAATAAAAGATGATATGTTTATCGCTACAACCATCGCTAAACCGGTTTTTACGCCCATCTGCTTACACATTGCCACAATATTTGCAAAACATGGCACAAACATCGTTGTAATAGTTACAGCAACTACGCACTGGATAAAATTCAGGGCACCTGAATCTACCATGTTTAACAATAAACCAGCTGCCGCTTCGTGTCGTGCAAGAGAAAGTATCAGCGCATCGACAATATCGATGGGCAAACCAAGCCACCCGACAACAACCGGGCTTAATGCAGTTTTTGTTAAATCGAGCAGGCCTATTTTATCAACGAAAAACAGCGCCGCCGCCGCAATAATAAATATTGGAAGTGCTTCTTTCAGAAACCAATACAGACGATAATAGGTCTTGACAATTATCGCCTTTGGGTTTGGAACTCGAATAGCAGGCAATTCCTGGATAAAGCTGCTTTTTTCATCGTCTTTTATCACCTTGTTAAGCAGGAACCCTACACCAATCTCAACAATTATCAGTGTCCCATAGGCAATTACAAAGCCTAAAAGCCGCAGATTTCCGAGTTTTCCAATTATTCCCATATCAACACCCAATTGCGCAGCGCAGGGTATGGCAAAAGCAATCAGGTAAACAGCTATGAATTTTTCCTTCCGGCTATTTAAGCTTTTCGTGAAAAGCGTTGCCATCGTTTTACATCCAAGTGCTAAAACCAACGGCATAACCGCTTTGCCGGTTAATCCTATCTTTCCGAAAATCCTTTTAACCAAGACACAGAGGTTTGGCATATAGCCTATGTCTTCGAGAAAACCAAACATAAGAAAGAATACAGAAAGTATTGGAAGTACGGTAACTATCGCATTAAATAAACCCAGCGTCAAAATTCCGTAATTGCCTACAAGAAAGTCGTACCAGAACTGATGTTTTATAGCTCCATCTTCAGCCTGGAATAGCCCTTCAATAAATCCAATCGTAGGGTCAACTATCGTAGCACTAAGTATTTCATCAAGGAAACCTGCGACATGTACCACAAGCATAAATGTCATCAGCAAGAAGAATATTAATATCGGAATCCCGAATACGGGATGACGGCTCAATCGGCCGAAAGCCTTTGAAAACTGGCCCAGTGTTACCTTTTGTTTTTTGGTTGTAATATCTACCAACTCATCGACCCAATGAGCACGTTTGTTGTTTATGGCTTGGCCGATATTCGACCTGAACTGTTTTTTAATTTTATCTACCTGCTGAATTAACGGAGCAGTTTTCTCAGTACCATATTTTTTTGTCAGGTAATCGGCAAGGAACGGGTCGCCGAGCAACAGCAGTACCGCGGCCTTTCGTTTAAACCAGACATCCTCCGGCAATTGGGGGGCAATGGCCGATATGCCGCTATCTATAATTTCACCATACTTTACAGGCCATTTGCCTATGCGGGCCTTGCTTATGGCGGCTTTTAGATGGTTTGTGCCTATACCATTGACGGCTATTGATTCAATGACAAGGACACCCAAAACCCGTGACAAACCGCCCGAATCGATCCATATACCCTTTTTGGCGGTTTCATCTATCGCATTGAGCGATATTACCATAGGTATTTCCAACTCTAACAAATCCGTGGTAAGGGTAAGCGATTGCTTCAACTGGTTCGCATCAATGCACTGGATGATTACGTCCGGTTTTTCGGAAAATATCATATCGCGAACCTGGAGTTCTTCCTCGGAATGAATATAAAGGCAGTGAAGACCGGGCGTATCGATGATTTCATAAGATTGGCCGTTAATCTGGCATCTGGTCTTTTTCACCTCTACAGTTGTAAGCGGATAGTTAGCAACCAATGTATACTTACCTGACAGATTATTAAATACCTGGCTTTTGCCAGTATTGGGCAACCCAACGATAGCGATTTTCTTAACCTCAGTAGGATTGCTCGAACCATCCCGGTCACCTATCTTTTTTCGAGTCAATCTACCAACCATATTCCAACTCTCCTTAAAATGTCATCTGTGCCATCAGGCCAAAGACAAGATCGTCTTTGGCGGTATTGGAGCCGCCTGGGTTGGCCACGTACTGAATATTTGGGCCGAAAACAAACCATGGGGTAATCTGGGCATTATAGTAAGCTTCTACTTCACTTTCATAATCTTCCGGATAAGTTGAAGCCGCGGTATTAGCAAACACGCCATGAACGTAGGCAAAGCCAAATACATCATTATCCCTGCCTTCTAACAAACCCTGATACTGCAAACCTAAGCTGAAGAAATTGGTAGTGTCATTTCTCTTGCTGGGTGCATAGCCGTATCTTGCGAACACGCCAAGACCTTGACTGTCTTTAGCACCGGGGTTTTCTTCATAAACCAGCCAGTCACAGCTTGTATAAACGCCGATGTCGTCACTTTTGTTCTTGCTGCCGTCTGAATTTGCTTTTGGCTAAGGATCGTTCCAAAGACCCACTCGATAGGTACCATTACCGGCTGTTATACCTGTCTCAACGGCATAGAAGAAATAATCTTCATCATGAAAAGTTGCCCCGAAACCGGTCTCTCTGTTATCTCCCTGGGCATCAACAATACCGCCCATTAGATACCATGAATCGGTTACTGGCCAATTGAAAACTACACCCAGCCCTTGCGCAGGAAATGGTATTGACGAGTCATCGACCAGAGAAGCATTTAGAAACTGGCAGCATTCGTCATCGGCATATTCACTCGCGTCAAATATACCTATGAAGTCCAGCTTGCCAATCGTTATGGTGAGATTGTCATTGAAAAAAGGCCCTTCATAGAATGCCTTGACAATATCCATCCAGCGGTTACCGACAGCCAGAGCGTTTACGCCCCATGCGCTACCTACCGAATGACCGTCAATACCTTCGGTATCAGGCCAGCCGCCCCAGCCATGTACGAAAAATGAGCCGCCTTCGATATCCAACAGCTTCTCCATGTCTATCGACATTTTCAGGTCATACCTACCAACGTGCCTTCTCCTGCGATCATTTGTACTTGTTCCGCCTTTTACATTGGCCTGATAGACAGCGGTCAAGCTACCGCCAAATTCTATGCCGGAAGGATCCAATCTGTCATTGATGCCTAAAAACGTCAGTAGGACTGGTACAATGCCAGAAATCTGCTACTACTTTTGAATCGCCACCTGATTCGTCCGCCTGGCCAATCGCTGCCAATCCCAACAAAAACATGGTACCTAAAACAACCTTTGCCCGACTTACATTCCAGCCATTTCTCACCTAACTCCTGCATCCTTGCCCTGACGGAGCATCCGACAGCAGAGATTGATAATAAATCTCAATCTCATATAGGAGTTTACGTCACCGTTGAACCGTTGTCAATTATTTCATGGGGTTTTTTGAAATAATTTTGACATAAGGTTGGAATACTATAAAATCACTTAAAGGACTATGAGAATGATAATCAACTATCCGGCAAGGCAGGCTAATTGAAATCAGCAAAAACCATATTCAGAGAGTACCTTAGAAGCAACGGTATGCTCTATAGTGAACAACGAGAGCAAATTCTGGGTATATTCCTCAAGACGGAGAAACACCCCACGATTAATGACCTTTACGATCTGGTCAGAAAAAAACACCCCCAAATCGGCCTTGCCACCGTATATCGGACGATGAGGGTGATCTGTGATGCTGGGTTGGCGAGAGAGACTGATTTCGGGGGCAGTATCAGACACTTTGAGCATAAATACAAACATCAGCACCACGACCATCTGATCTGTACCAAATGCGGCAGAATAATCGAAGTGATGAGTCCTGAGATCGAAAAGTTGCAGGAAATTCTGGTAAGAAAGCACAAATTCAAGGCTGTCAGGCACAGGATGGAAATATTTGGTCTTTGCCAAAACTGCAAAAGCAAAGAAACACAGGGTTAAGCCTTCGACGTTGCTCCGGTCAGGCCCGACGGTTAAATATATCTGCCTGATTTATTTGTAAACTTTGTCCTCGATTTTTTCGAGACGTCTTCTTTGTCCGCGGACCTTTGTCGTGAGTACAATTACGCTGATAATCAAAACCAATAAAATTAATGCACCTAACATTCGTTAACTCCTTTCAAATTTT
>CAZSOR010000124.1:0-12829 GCA_964608395.1 uncultured Pirellulales bacterium | reverse complement strand
CGGATCCCCGGCGGGATAAGAGCCTGATTTGCATCGTCGAGCAGCCTAAAGACGTTATAAGCCTCGAAAAAACAGGAACGTGCAAGTGGGTCTATCACGTTCTCGGCGGGCATATCGCGCCGCTCGAAGGAATCGAGCCGAGCGATTTGACGATACAGCAGCTCGTCGACAGGGTCCGCGAAGGTGATGTAAAAGAGTTAATAATGGCGACAAATCCCAACATGGCCGGCGACGGCACAGCTTTGTATATAAGCTCGCTGCTAAGAACTACCGGCGTGAAAATCACCCGACTGGCGAGAGGTCTTCCTACCGGAACCACAATCGAGTACGCGAGCGGCAAAATGCTCAACGATGCGATAACCGGCAGGCAGGAATTAGATTAATTTTTTGCTCCCCCGTTTAAAGTTCGTCAACTGCCCTTCAATTCTTGACGAAACCATGTACTGAGTCTATTATGTAGTCAGAAGAACTGAAGCAATCAGTACTCTGTCATGATTGATTTTGTAGCTTGTCATTCCTGCGAAAGCGGGAATCCAAAATCGTTTGCATCCTGGATTCCGCATCAAGTGCGGAATGACAACCTGCCTAATCAAAGTTGACAAAATATTAACTTGAACAGGATTTTTTCAGGTGTTTTTATGAAGCTGGAGATGAGAGGTCAGATGCGGATGGAGCAGAAGATGAAGCTCGCTCCGCACATGATTCAATCGATGGAGATTCTCCAGCTCCCGATCCTCGCCCTGCAGGAAAGAATCGAACAGGAGCTTAACAGTAATCCCGTACTGGAGATGGAGGAGCCGGAAAGCCCTGAATCTGAAGAAGTCGAATCCGCCCCGGATAATCAGCCCCAGGAAGATGTAAACGAAAAAGACCTCGTTCTCAGCACAGACAATAACAAAGCTGAAGATTTCGAACGTCTTGACAGTCTTGGTGACGGCTTCACGGATTATATGTCCGAGGCGGGCCCTTTCCGAACGCGTATTCATACCGAAGAGCTGGATAAAAAACTCGAGGCCCTGAAAAATACCGCCGCCCCTCCCCAATCGCTGCACGAATACCTGGCGGATCAATGGCGAATGATTGATGCCGATGAGTCCGTAAAAAAAGCCGGCGATATGATTATAGACTACCTCGACGACAGAGGTTACCTGACTGTAAGATTGGAGCAGTTGCATAACAAGGACAGGGGCGATTTCACAGTCGATGATTTGAAGCAGGCCCTGGAACTTGTTCAGAAATTAGAGCCTACAGGCGTCGGCGCACGTGACATGAAGGATTGTCTTCTTATCCAGATGTCCCAGAGCGGCGAAGATATGAGCTTTGAGTCCCGTTTGATTACCGAGTATATGGATGAACTACTGGACAATCATTTGCCGGAAATTGCCAGGAAAATGAACTGTAGTATCGAGACAATCAACCGGGCTATCGAGCACATGAGCAAGCTTGACACCTCGCCGGGCCTGCAAATCGGCCAGAATCGAAACCATCCCATCACACCCGACGTCATCGTGGAATCGTCGGAAGATGAGGGCCGGTATTCGGTAAGATTGGCCGATTCCGGCCTGCCTTACCTGAGAGTCAATGACTATTACGCGAAAATGGCAAAAAATGACCGGGTCGGGGAAAAAACGAGACAGTTTTTGCAGAACAGCATGCGCTCCGCTCAATGGATAATAGATGCGATCGAGCAGCGAAAAAATACCCTGCTGAAAGTCACCAGGACAATCGTGAAATACCAGACGGACTTTTTCGAGAAAGGCCAGCTTCATCTTCGGCCGCTGCCGATGTCGAAAGTAGCGGATGATGTCGGCGTGCATCTGGCGACCGTTTCGCGGGCCGTTTCCGGTAAATATGTCCAATGCCCCTGGGGAATTTTGCCGCTGCGTAAATTCTTCAGCGGCGGCATAGATGACGTGAACGGCCAGCCGCATAGCTGGGAAGCTGTCAGGGCAAAACTTCAGCAAATTATCGATGAAGAGGATAAGGCCAAGCCTTTAAATGACGACGAGATACTCGACCAGCTTTTAAAGGGCGGCATAACAAAATTAGCCAGACGCACAGTTGCAAAATACCGAAAGCTCCTAAACATCCCGGCCGCAAGATTCAGAAAAAAGTTTTAAGCCGGGCTACTATCAATAAAAATCGCCTCCTAAGCCCCGGAAACTTCCCGGCTTATATCAAATAAACGGCAATATCAGAATAATCGCAGAAAATTCCCGGATTACTCTTGAACTTTTATTAACTATGTGAGTATATTCTCACATAGTAATATATTACTCAAACTGACCGATTCGCGCTGTCATCCCTGCGAAAGCAGGGATCCAGGAATGTAACGAATGTAGTGGATTCCCGCTTTCGCGGGAATGACAAGTCGTGTTATGTTGTTGTTATTGAACAACTTACCATATTATTCGGCTCAAAATCGGTCAGTTTGAGTATATTAATGAGGTTTAGAATGTTAGACAAAAGCAAACAGTTACTATTTGAAAAGCAGGCGGAGATCGCCAAGGCGATAGCCCATCCGCTGCGAATCGCAATCGTGAACTTTCTTGAGGACGGCGAGCAGTGCGTCTGTGACATTGCAGAGTACGTCGGCGCCGAACGCTCGAACGTATCCCGGCATCTTTCGGTAATGCTCAACTCGGGCCTGCTGGACTACCGCAAAGAGGGGCTCAAAGTCATCTACAGGCTAAAGTGCGTCTGCATTGTAGATTTCTTCGAGTGCGTAATCGGCGTTTTAAGAGAACAGGCCAAAGAAAACCAGAAACTGCTCACAGCTCTGCAATAGGAGAATCAGCCGTGGATTTCAAAACTGAATGGAAGAAGCTGTCACTGATTGCAGCGGTTTTTCTGGCTTGTTTTTTTCTGCCCATCGGCGTGGCGAGATTCGATAACGCGATCACCGAATCGCTTCACTTAGTCAAATGGTATGCCCGGGAACATGTGCTGCTGTGCCTGATCCCGGCGTTTTTTATTGCCGGAGCAATTTCCGTTTTCGTCAGCCAGGCGTCCGTGATGAAATATCTCGGCGCCAGGGCCAACAAGGTTCTCGCTTACGGAGTAGCGAGCGTTTCCGGCACGATTCTGGCAGTCTGTTCGTGTACGATCCTGCCATTATTTGCCGGAATATACCGGATGGGAGCGGGTCTTGGCCCGGCTACGGCATTTCTTTATTCGGGTCCGGCGATTAATATTCTCGCTATTATTTTGACGGCACGTATTCTCGGCCTGGAGTTGGGAATTGCCCGAGCAGTCGGGGCGGTCGTCTTCAGTGTGGTCATCGGTCTTCTTATGCACCTTATTTATCGCAGGGAAGAAATTGCAAAAGCCAACGGGCAGATGGCCATGCCGGAACCGGAAGTCAGCCGGCCGCTCTGGCAGAACGCCCTGTTTTTTGCGGTGCTGATTTCTGTGCTGGTCTTCGCCAACTGGGGAGCGCCGAACGACTTCCATTTCAAAACCGCAGAAGAAACATTCAGAGCATCCGTTCTGAAAGCTCCCGAGCATGGCCAGATCGAACAGGGCACATATACTCTCAAGCTGATGGAAGGTGAGCAAAAAGGCACAGAGATCGAGATTCCCTCGAATCAGGTTCTGGAAAAGAAACCCGTCGCGGGGCTCTGGACAACTATCTGGACCAACAAGTGGAACGTAACCGCAGGTTTTGCCGTAGCCTTAGCTGTGATTCTCGTGCTCTGGTTCAAAATTCAATGGTGGAAGGTCGTTGTCGCCACTGTTCCGGTTGTTATTTTAGCAATCGCCCTGCCGATGGAAGGCATGATGGTCATGATTCCGTTTACGGCCGGCGTGATCGGGCTGTCGTGGATGACTGCTACCAACCAGGGCGAAGCGCAGGAATGGTTCGACTCGACATGGACATTCGCGAAACAGATTCTGCCGCTTTTGTTCTTCGGCGTAATTGTTGCCGGGGCATTGCTGGGCCGGCCCGGACATGAGGGCCTGATTCCATCCGGCTGGGTGGAAAAGGCCGTCGGCGGCAACTCGTTATGGGCAAATCTTTTCGCATCGGTGGCGGGAGCGTTCATGTACTTCGCAACGCTGACGGAAGTGCCAATCCTGCAGGGACTAATCGGTGCCGGGATGGGCAAAGGCCCCGCACTAGCGCTGCTGCTTGCAGGGCCCGCCCTGAGTCTGCCGAACATGCTCGTCATCCGCTCGGTGATGGGAACGCAAAAGACGATTGTTTTTGTTTTGCTCGTTATTGTAATGGCGACAATTTCAGGGATATTTTTTGGCGCTTTTTGGGGATAATGTCGAACGTCTTGAAAAGCCGGATTGAGTTTCCGGCAAATCTTGCTGTGAGAGAAAGACAAGTATTAAGGAGAAATAATTATGGATCGTAGAAACTTTCTGACCGCGGGCATAGCTGCCACGACAGTGCTTGCCTCAACAGGCCAGGCGCCCGCCAAAGCCGCAAATGACAGAGATGTAAGGATTGTGGGCATCTCATGCAGTCCACGAAAGGGCAAAACGACGGCCACATCCGTGAACGTAGCTCTCGAAGCCGCCAAGGCGGTTGATCCCCGCATAAAGATCCAACTGCTTGATCTGGGTAGCAAGGAAATCTCCGGCTGGACAGGTGGCGCCAAGCCAACCGACGCCGCGTTGCTAAAAGATGATTTCAACCTGACGGTTTTGCCGATGCTCCGGGACCCCGTGCCCGACGGCCTGATTATCGGTTCGCCGAGCTACTTCCGCTCGATGAGTGCGCTGTGCAAGGCGTTCATGGAGCGGCTCGCCGTTCTGCGCTCGCCCGAGCTGCTTCTCGCGGATAAACCGGTGGGCGTATTGTCAGTTGGTGCGTATCGTAACGGAGGCCAGGAATTGGTTATCGAGCAGATACAGACAGCGATGCTTTGTCACGAGGTCATGATAGTCGGTGGCAAACCGAAAGCGCATCAAGGCGCGACACTGTGGAATGCCTATAAAGACGACATCGCCAGGGACGAGTTTGGCATTGAGACGGCTAAACAACTGGGGATTCGCGTTGCTGAGGCTGCTCTTCGTCTGGCACGGAAATAGGTGCCGCTTGACATTCTCATGGAAGGACAAAACAAGATGCTTGATGCCGGAATTAAAGAGTTGATCGCCGTAGGGGCCTCTGTCTCTGCGAATTGCCATCCCTGTATAAAGTACCATACGGCCAAAGCGCGTGAATTGAAAATCGATGAAGCCGAAATTCGGCAGGCGATAGACGTCGGCAAGATGGTTCGCAAAGGCGCCGCCGGCGAAATGGATAAATTGCTTGAAGAAATTTCATAATAATATTCGAGGTATAAGCGATGTCCGAATCGAATGAAAATATCAGAGAAACCGTCCGACAGGAATATACGAAAATTGCACAGGGAGGTTCAGGCTGCTGCGGTTCATCGTCACCGGATAAGCTCGCCGAGGGAATCGGTTACTTAGGCGAGGATCTCGAAGTCCTGCCCGAAGGCGCGAACATGGGCCTGTCATGCGGCAATCCCACCGCTATCGCAAATCTCAAGCCCGGGCAAGTTGTGCTGGACCTTGGCAGCGGTGGCGGATTCGATGTCTTTGTAGCGGCGAAAAAAGTCGGCCCCAGCGGCCGGTCTATCGGCGTCGATATGACGGCGGAAATGTTAGGCAAGGCCAGGGCAGGCATTCCGAAATTCACGGAAAAAACGGGACTTTCCAACGTCGAGTTTCGCCTGGGCGAAATCGAGCATCTTCCCGCCGTGGACGGCAGCGTGGACGTGGTCATCTCGAACTGTGTAATCAATTTATCGCCGGACAAGCAGCAGGTCTGGATGGAGATTGCCCGCGTGCTCAAACCGGGCGGCAAGGCGTGCATTTCCGATCTCGCCCTGAAAAAGCCCATACCCGAAAGCATATTGAAATCCGTCGCGGCACTGGTCGGCTGCATCGCCGGGGCAGTTCTGGTAGACGAAACAAAAGAAATGATTCAAAAGGCCGGCCTGAAAATCGGCGGCATCACGGAAAAAGCAATCAACATCGACTTGATGGTCGATTGCCAGGACCCGCTTTACACGCAGGTCAAAGAATGCCTGCCGGAAGGAACAAAAATCGGAGACTATGTCGTGAGCGTCGATATGACGGCGTTAAAAAACTAAAGCAATCAATGCCGGATTACAAATATGTCAATGGACAACTCATTTCAAAAGCAGGGCAAAGGTGGTCGGCGTGCTGATCAAGGTGCCGGCAATGCTGATGCTCGTGCGGATATGCCTGAAAACCCAAACATGGTTTAGAGGAGCAAGAGAAATCAAATGAACACGGAATATGATATATCAATGAAGATTAGTCCGATCGGCGTCGTTCATTCCTCACTTAGTCAGGCCGATGGAGCGCCGATTCAGCCGGTCTTCACCAAAGGCAACGAAGGCATCGTAGAGATCTATGAGCCTTATAGACAGGGCCTTAAAGACCTTAAAGGCTTCGAGAGAATATGGCTTCTTTACTGGTTTCATAAGGCCCGTGCCCCAAGACTTATCGTAAAGCCCTATCTTGACAATACCCCAAGAGGGCTGTTTGCAACACGCGCCCCTGCCCGGCCCAATCCAATCGGACTATCGTCGGTTCGCCTGCTGTCGATAGAAGCCGGCAGTATTCGCGTCGCTGAGCTTGACATCCTCGACGGCACTCCGCTGCTGGACATCAAACCGTATGTCTCCAAATTCGATTGTTATCAAGTCAAACGCAATGGCTGGATTGACAGCGTACCGGACAAGCAGGGAATCGCCGACGAAAGATTCTACAACCATGACAGAACAGGAGATTGACAAATGAAAAAAATACAAATTCTCGGCACAGGCTGCCCCAAATGTAAGAAACTGGCCGAAAACGCAGAGGCCGCCGCGAAGGAACTCGAACTCGAATTCGAGGTGGAGAAAGTTGCGGACATTAACGAGATGATGAAATTCGGCGTGATGATAACGCCCGCTCTTGTTGTGGACGGCGAAGTTAAGGTCGTCGGCAAAGTGCCGTCGACCGATGAAATTAAACAGATGCTTACGTAGGCTTGAGTTTTTTGCAGATAGGCAAAGGCAAAAATCGAGAAAGGTAATTGAAATGAATAAAACAGGTAAAATCGTAATTGTTATTGTCTTAATTGTTGCAGTGGCTGTTGTGATTACTCTTAAGCCGAACAAAGAGACAAATCCCGGAGTAGGCATCGCAGAAAGATTGGATGCTGTTGAGGGCATGTCTACAAAAGTCTTGCCGCGGATGGTTGATCTGGGTGCAGACAAATGCATACCATGCAAGATGATGTCTCCGATTCTTGATGAATTAAAGAGCGAATATGAGGGAACGCTAATAGTGGACTTTATTGATGTCTGGAAAAATCCTGATGAGGGTCCAAAATATGGCATTAAGCTTATACCTACACAAATATTCTTCGATGCTTCAGGCAAAGAGCGATTTCGTCATGAAGGTTTCTTCTCCAAAGAGGATATTCTGGCTAAGTGGAAGGAATTAGGCGTCGACCTGACGAATCCCGTCTCACAACCGCCTGCGTTCGAGAGGCTCACTGCCGCCCAGGCCGACAATCGAGCAAGGGACCAAATCTGCTACATGTGCGACGGCGATATAAATGCTAAAACACTCGTGACGGTTCAGACCGACAAAAGGCCGGTTCGGCTGTGTTCGCCCCACTGCTATTTCATCATGTACTCATGCCTGACGGAAGATAAAACCGATTTCGAGAAAAAGGTCTCCGTGACAGACTGGGCCATGGGCGAACTGGTGCCGGCTACGGATGCCGTGTACGTATACGACATGGACGGCGAAACCGGAAGGCCCGTGGTTAAAGCCTTTGCCGACAATGACAAGGCCGAAGCGGAGCAGAAATCCGCATCCGGCAGCGTTATCGGCTGGGAGATTTTGCAGGACAAGGAATTAACTTCACGCTGCGGCTTCTGCGACCGGGCGGTCTACCCGCAGGACGCCGCACGGGTTATAGCCGGCGGGCTACATACGTGGGGCTGCTGCTCGCACTGCGCCCTGGGCGTGGCCGCCAGAACCGGCAACGATATCGAAGTCCACGAAAAGGACCGCCTGACCGGCGAAGAAATCATTGTCAAATCTCTGGACGGCAAGGTGGCCTCACTGGAGCCGGCGACTGCCGTGGCGTGGTTCGGCCAGCGACAAAAATCCGATGGCACATGGGGCTCAGCCGGGTGCTTTCATCAGGGTTTCTTTGTCACGGCACAAAATCTCGAAAAATGGGTCGAGCAGAATCCTTACGAGACGGGCAAGCTTATAAGCATCAGTCAGGCTCTTGCCAATAAAATGAAACTCTCGCCCCAGCAGATTCAAAAGGCCTGCAAGATCGGCGAATGTGTCCCAAAATAAAATATCGCAAATGGGGGATAAATAACGGATGGAAAAACTTTTTACAACGCTGACACATGCCGTTGAGGGCACAGCGGCAATAGCTCTTGCCGCCGCCTTCGTCTGGGGAATTCTGAGCATACTTCTCAGCCCGTGTCACTTATCAAGCATCCCTCTTATCGTCGGATTTATAGGCCGGCAGGGAAAGATGTCGACCAAACGGGCCTTCATCACATCGACACTTTTCGCAGTCGGCATTCTCATTACAATAGGCGCGATCGGGGCCGTTACCGCCGCTTTAGGCAGAATGATGGGCAATGTCGGCCGGTACGGCAATTACTTCGTCGCTGTCATTTTTTTCGTCGTCGGCCTGCTCCTTCTGGATGTAATCCCAATGCCCTTCTCCGGCCCGGGGAATGTCGGCTTCAAACGCAAAGGCATGCTGGCAGCCTTCATCCTCGGCCTTGTCTTCGGCATCGCGCTGGGGCCGTGCACTTTCGCATTTATGGCCCCGATGCTCGGTGTAACATTCAAAGTCGCATCAACAAACCTTGCCTACGGCATCGCCCTGCTTGTCGTTTATGGCGTGGGCCACTGCTCCGTGATTGTATTGGCCGGCACGTGCACCGAAGTCGTCCAACGCTATATGAACTGGAACGAAAAATCCAAAGGGACGGTTATTCTCAAAAAAATCTGCGGCGTCCTCGTCCTTCTCGGCGGCCTCTACCTGATTTTCATCGCCGCATAAGAATATCCCGCCTTCCATTCCTTTTTGCTGGTATCCCGAACGTGATATGGTATCATATCGGACGATTTGAAAGACCGTATATTATCAAGCGGGCGAAAATAATCCCCGCGCTGTTAAGGAATTTAATGAATGAATCCCGGTATTTTTAAGGCATACGACATAAGAGGTGTTTATCCCGACGACCTTAATGAGGAGGATGCATGGAAGATCGGCTGCGCTACCGCCCGATTTTTAAGGTCGCTTCTTCGCGGTTATGAGCGGGGCCAGGCCGCTTCTCAATCGCTGTGCGTCGGCCGTGACATGAGAACACACAGCGAAGCAGTGGCCAAGGCCCTTATCGAAGGAATGAACTCCACAGGCGCAAATGTCATAGATATAGGAATGATTGACACACCCCAGATGTATTTCGCAATCAATCATTTTGGAACTTGCGGCGGTGTTCAGGTTACGGCTTCGCATAATCCTGCCAAGTATAACGGATTCAAGATATCCGGCCTGGAGGCAAAGCCGATCGGGGCCGATACCGGTCTGAAAGATATAGAGCATATCGCGATGGCCCTGCTTCATACCAAGGGCAAGGCTACCGGCACGGTCGAAAGCCGTGATTTGACCGCTGAATACAAAAAACACGTACTGAAGTTTCTCAGGCCAAATGTAAAGAAGATGAAGATTGCCGTCGATGCTTCCAACGGAATGGCGGGTAAGATGGTGCCGGCGATATTCGACAAGCTGCCGGTAAAAATAATCGAACTCAACTTCGAGCACACCGGCAAATTTAAGCACGAGCCGAATCCCCTGGTCGAAAAAAATCTGGCCTGGCTAAAAACGGCGGTCAAGAAAAACAAGTGCGATTTCGGCGTATGCTTCGACGGTGACGCCGACAGGTTGATAATGGTTGACGAAAAAGGCCATACTATCGGCTGCGACCTTATGACCGCCCTGATGGTGCCCTACTTCCTGGAGAAAGAGCCGAAATCAACAGTCGTTTACGATTTGCGCAGCAGCAGAGTCGTCGTCGAGGAAATCATCAAGCACGGCGGCACGCCCCGAAGAGAAAGGGTCGGACACTCTTATATGAAGAAAGCCCTGCGGGATTCGCACTCGATATTCGGCGGAGAACTTTCGGGGCATTTCTATTACCGCGACAATTTCTATGCCGACTCGGGTATGATTACGCTTGTGCACGTAATAAACATTGTCAGCGAAGCAGACGACGTCCCGATAAGCGAGTTAATCCTTCCGTTGCGAAGATACCACAGCAGCGGCGAGATAAACTTCACGGTTGAAAACAAACAAGCTAAAATGGACGAGCTGGCAAGAAGATACAGCGACGGGCAAATCGACCAACTGGACGGCGTGTCAATCGGGTACAAAGACTGGTGGTTTAACTGCCGGCCGAGTAATACCGAGCCGCTGCTGCGATTAAATATAGAAGCCAGGAGCAAAGAGCTGCTCGATGAGAAACTGGCCGAAATTACCGAACAGCTCGGCAAGCCCGTATGATTGATTCGTTTTGAATGCAGATTCCCGTCCTTCCCGGGATGACGAAGGAATAATTAGTCATGGAAATTCACACAAAAACGTATAAGACTCCAAACGGCCTCGTCGAAGGCGTGCAGACCAAATGGGCGGGATTTAATATCCTGCTGGTGACCGGCTCGAAGGGTTTTTTAGCGTGCCCCGCGATAGACATAGACGCCTGTCAAGGATACGGTGTCGCCGCTGCGATAGTGGGAAGCACGCCGGACAACCCGATAGGCACGCTGGAACGATTTGGCAACCGAAAGGTTACAAAAGTAAACGCAAAAGCCAAAATCCTCGGCATTAAAGAAGGGATGAATGTAACAGAAGCCTTTGCGCTTATTGCGTAATCCGGATAAAACCTGGCTATTATTTTCAATTGTTATAAGACAAACTAAAATTTATTGAATCAAACAAAACGTTTTAATCAGTTAATTGTTTTCATATACATTAATGAAAGGAGTATTACTATGAAAATCCAAAAAGTCATTACTACCCGTATTGTGTTTCAAATGCTATGTATATTGTTTTTTACATCTGCAATTCAAGGAGATGATATCCAACTGATTGCTTATGCCGGTCCCGATCAGCACTTTCCCTATGCCGGAGAACTCGTTGTGCTTGATGGGAGTGGTAGTAACTTTCAAAATCCCCAAAATGGGACATTTACTTGGTCACAAGTCTCTGGCCCGAACGTTGTTCTTTCAGATGCGACTAACGTAAATCCGGGGTTTACACCTTTGGAAGAAGGTGAATATCATTTTGAGCTAATTGTTGGAGAAGAATCCGATTACAGTGAGCCGGATGAGATGATAGTTTGGGTAGGTTTCATGCCGACACAACCTAAACTTAAGGAATGGACTATTGAGGAGGGAGGTAATGGTCATTGGTATCAAGCTATTTGTTACAAAGGCTCTTCAAATAATCCGGGGATATCATGGAAAAATGCCAAGCTCTGGTCCGAGCAAAGCGGAGGTTATTTGGCTACCATAACAAGTGAAGAGGAAAACTGGTATGTGTTTAACCTGTTTGATTCCATAGAGGACTATTGGTACAAGATAGTAAACATACCATTTGTTTATTGGTTTGGCCCTTGGTTAGGTGGTTACCAGGAACCAGGATCAGTGGAACCGGATGGTGGTTGGAAGTGGGTCACAGATGAGCCCTTTGTTTATACCGCGTGGCATCCTGGTGAGCCTACCGGTTGGTGGAATGGTAAAAATGAAGATGTACTTCAATATTTCTTTAACGATTATTATGGGGTGTTACCCGAACCATTGTGGAGTGATGCTAATGATGGAACTGGGGCAAGGCACCCAAATGGATTCATCGCTGAATACGATGCCTTCGCTCGTGAGGCGGAGTGTGAAGTCGTTCTATTTCAGGCTGAAGTGAATGATGTGCATTCAGGTTTTACTGGCACAGGTTATGTTCAGTTCTCTGACAAGGAAGGCAGTACCGCCGAGTGGGGCATCCCCGTAGGGCCTGCCAGCTTGAGAAGGCTCAATTTTCGATATGCCAATGAATTTGACGAAAGTGCGTTCATCCAGATAGATACGAATGACACAAATAGCCCCATAGTTGTAGAATTTCCGACTACCGGTTCATGGGATTCCTGGGAGGATTTGATAATACGTATTCCTTATATTGCAGGTGAAAATGTTCTGAAAGCAACATTAATCGGTGGTCCGGGCCCGGCTATTGATTCTATTTGCATAGCTGATGCGAATACCAATCTTGTATTGGGCAAAGATATCAATTTCTCAGCAGGGGAGTTGATAGATGATGTGGTTGCTGTAGTAGATGCCAATCTCATGAGCTCTTGGGATATTAGTGCTTCTTCTGAGTGGGTGAACAAGTGGGTGGAAGTGGATCTTGGTGGTCTATATGAAATAAACCGTAGCCATGTGGTCGTGATAGGTGAACATGCGTGTCAATTTAAGGTGGAAGCGAAACCTGCTATCGATGAGCAATATGTACTTTGCGTAGATAGAACAGAAAACGACGATCGGGGCGCACTACTTGCCCCGCTTGCCGATGCTTTTAATCCTATCGCTGCCAGATATGTGAGATTGACAGTTACAGGAGTCTCAGGCGATACTTCTGATCCTGTTCGAATCAGAGAATTTCGGATTTTTAGTACTGTAGGGGAGTACTAATTTACATTAAGCAGGAGATTATTATGAAAGAAAACAGTCTTTCCCGCCGTCGATTTATAGCAGG
>CAZSOR010000123.1:0-12867 GCA_964608395.1 uncultured Pirellulales bacterium | reverse complement strand
CAGGAGGCAGGCAAAGGCAGTCGCGTGTCAATCCAATCTAAGACAATGGGGCCTTTCCTGGTCAATGTACACGGAGCAAAACAATTCCAAATTTCCCTGGCCCGCTACACGAAATCTCACCGCGTCCGTAAATTTCGCGATAGATTGGAGGACAGTATTAGAGGATTTCTACTCAAACGATAGAAAAATTCTCTTCTGCCCGATGACCACAAGAACACTTGAAGAGGGAGCCCAGGTTAAGTACGCAATCACCATAGATACTATTTGGGGACGAAAAAGCAGCTATGCAGCAAATGGATGGATATTTGATGACTTCTCCATTGGTAAAATGGTGCGCCCGACTTACTGGGGGACTCCCAATGTACAAAATGCATATAAGGTGCCGGTAATGGGTGATTCCTTCCGGTGGTACGGATGCCATCCGGATCCAAACGACCTGCCTCCAACCTATGAAGGCGAGAGTCCGAGTGGATCTAATATGCGTGCCTTCTGCATCGATCGACACGATGGAGGTATAAATATCCTGTTTATGGATTGGTCGGTCAGAAAAGTCGGACTCAAAGAGTTGTGGACATTGAAGTGGCACCGCAGCTATGACACGGCTGGTAGCTGGACCAAAGCCGGCGGTATGAAACCGGACAACTGGCCTGAGTGGATGCAACACTTCAAAGACTACTGAAAAGTACTAACAGTCAGCAGCAGCTTCTTTTTATGCTCTCCAGGGACGTTGGCGGTTTATCTTCTTTGAGAAAACATCCTGGGCAATGAGTACATCTTCGATAATCTGGAAATCGAACATTCCCACGCAGGCAAAATCGACGCCGTTCTCGAAGATATACTTAAAACTGACGCTGGGATGAATTGCGCCGGCGGCCAGTACCTTAAAGGCAATCCACGGCTCTTCCAGATCGTTCATATAATCGACGGTCTCCTGAGGATTGCGGCACCACATATTGTCGTGATAATCATCGTGGTCCGGGCCGTTAGGTCCGAGGACATCGAATTCCTTACGGTTTTCCTTTGGTGTCGCCGACCAGTAATTGTCCGGATGCAGCGTCTTGACCCAGAAATCGGGTTTTAAGCCGGCATCGACGCATGCCTTGATTGTCGTCAGGTCATGGGCTCCGATGCCGCCCGGCACCTTGAACTGCTGGATGTAATCCAGCGCTTTACCCAGCGGATCGACTTGGCCTTTTTTGACTGCGCTGTCTGCCAGTCCGCCTTGGATGTATACTGCGTGAGCGCCGCCGTCGACGGAACGTTTGATGCCTTCCTCGATGGTCTCGCCCGATGCACAATCGGATATCCACTGGATTTTGCCGCCCCGCTCGTTCCAGTAACGATTCATAACCCTGTCGGAGACGGGATTGGTCAGAATCGTATTGATTCCGTTATTTTCGGCCAGCTCCAGCGTCTCGAATACCTTTTGATCGGTATGATAGGCTTTGACCAGCGAGGAGACGTACATCAAATCCCTGCTGTGCGCCCAGCCACCGATAAGATTGCCGCCGCAGAATATTCGGCTGATTTTGAGATTCTTGATCTTGCCGAAAGGTAGTTTATTGCCGGCCGAGCCGGATTTGTTATTGGTGGATTTCTCCGCCATTTTAGCGAGTAGGTTCTGCTCTTCGAAACTTTTGAGTCCCAACGTTGCTCCCGCCGAAGCGGCGATTGATTTCTTGAGGAATCCCCGACGATTTACATTTTTGTCTGACATAATTTTTGTCCCTTCCATCTGTGATAAGTACGATAAAGGTTCACGGTTCTTATTATTAAGCTCTCCATGCCCGTTCTCTGTTTATTTTACCTGATAAAATATCTTTTGCAATAAGCACGTCTTCGATAATCTGAAAATCGAACATTCCCACGCAGGCGAAATCGGCGCCGTTCTCGAATGCGTATTTAAAGCCGTCCCTGGGATGAATCGCCCCGGCGGCCAGAACCTTGTAAGCAATCCACGGCTTTTCCATCGTCTTCATAAACTCGATCGTTTTATCGGGATCCTTATCCCAGTAATTATCGATGTCGTAGTTGTCGATAACGTCCTTGTGCTGGTCCGGTTGCCGCTTTGACCAGTATTTGGTGCTGTGATGCGTTTTCATATAGAAGTCGGAATTCAGGCCGGCTTTTTCACACGCCATGGGCGTTTCTAAATTATGCCCGCCGACACCGGCGATGATTCCGTTGTCTTTGATGAAATCAACGACTTTGCCAATCAGGTCTGTCCTTTCATTCCGAGCCCAGAGGTCCCCGATATTGCCGATCAGAAAGGCCCCGACGGCTCCGGCGTCAATTGCCTTTTGGACGTCACCCGTAAGATCATCCGTCTTGGCTGTGCATTGGAGGATCCACTGGATTTGCCCGCCTCTTTCCTCCCGGTATTTTTTGATAAGTTCCGCAGAGCCGGAACCGGTAATAATCGTATTGATTCCGTTCTCCTCGCATATCTGGAGCGTCTCGATAATTTTTTCGTCCGTGAAGTAGTGCTTAAGCAAGGCCGAGACATACGTCAAATCTCTGCTGTGGGCGTATCCGCCGATCAGATTCCCGCCGCAGATTATTCTGCTGATTTTGACTTTCCCAATCCGGCCGGCCGGCAGGCCTTTGACCGAGCCTGCGCGCGGTTCGTTCGGTTTCTTCATTGCCGCCAGCAGGGCCTGCTCTTCCAGGCTCAAAGCCGATGTAATCGCGGTGGTGCCGATGAGGGATTTCTTTAGAAAGTTTCTGCGATCAAGGTCTCGTGACATTTTTCAAGCTCTCTCCAAAATAATTTCACATGGTTGTAACTAAACGACTATTCGGCTCCGTGTTTCTCCAGCAGTTCAAGCATAGTCTTGGAACCTTTCTGTTTGGCGGAGGTTAACGGAGTCTGGCCTCGCTTGTTTTTGATATTGACATCGGCACCTTTGGCGATAAGCATCTCGGCAATCTCTACGTTGCCGGTATTCACGGCAATGTGGAGCGGGGTGCCGAGATTTGTTCCCATTGCATTGACATCCACACCATCGTCGAGCAGGAAATTAACGATCTCCTTACAGTTTCGCAGGACGGCAAAGTGCAGGGGCGTCGTGCCGTCCGTCATTGTTGCGTGAGTATCGGCGCCTTTGGAGATAAGCAATGCCGCCGCTTCCTCATGACCCCCCAAAAGGGTTATGTGCAGCAGCGTTGCTCCACTATTAGCTGTTGTGTTGACGTCGCCGCCTGCAGCAATAATTGACCGTATCTTTTCTACATCACCGGTGCCTACCGCTTTCTTCAGCGATTCAGTTAGTTCGGGATCATGATTTGGTTGGGCCGGTTGGGCGGCGGTGGTTGTTTCGGCGGTCTTGCTCTCGGTATCGGCCGAAGCGGTCGGGGATTGCCCGGCGGGTTTCGTTGTTTTCGCCGGTGCGGATGTTTTTGGCGGTTGCACCTGTTTCTGAACGCCGGCTTGCTGCACCGGTTCGGTTTCTTTCTTCTTACACCCAAAAGTAACGAGCACTAAAATCATGACCGGGCAAAGAAGTATTATGTGTTTCATTATAGTTCACCTTTCAGGGAGCCTGCATCGTTTCCATGAAGATTTACTGCATCATTATACAGCACTTTAAGTCAAATTGCAACTGTAAGAATTATTGCGCTGATCACTCTTTAGCACTGTGCTTGTGCAGAAATACGGCGATTTCCTTATAGCCTCTGTCTTCGACCAACGATATAGGAGTGTTGTCGTCATTGAATGATGCCGGAATCGAGACAGCCCATCAATCAAACCATGCTAAAAGCAGCCGTGCTGGAAAGAACGAAATAAAAAAAGCGGCGGTTGCATTATGCTTACCGCCGCTTTTGAAATATCAGGTAGTGTTCGATTCTACTGGCTTATCAGCGAAATCTGGGCCCAGTAACCGGCCTCGTTCATCCAGCCGGTCGGCTGGTTTATCAATTCGAGCTTCACCTCTTTCCCGGCATAATCGGACAAATCAACCTCGGCTTGCATCCAGATGTCGCGGCCGGTGGTTTGTTTACTCACGGCTTTGCGCTCGATTTCTTTGCCGCCGACAGCGACAATTAAATCCCAGTCACCTTCGGGATGATGTCCCACGGTCAGATGCAGCGTGGTTTTCTTGCCGGCGGGGAGCTTTACCTGCCGTGAAAGTTGACAGCCGGTTCTGCGGTCGAGCGGATGGGTGACAAGAACGTTGCTCTTGCCCATCTCTTGTTCTTTCAGGCCCGGGTCCATATCGAATCCGCAGCTTTTGACCTTCCAGCCGGGCGCGAATTTCGAGACGGCCTCGGAAATATCTTTGCCCGCTATAGCGGTGATTTTCGCCATTTCCGTCTCGGTGAATCTGCTGTTGGCGATAGGGCCCGGTTCCCAGCACTGTTCGAACTTGCCGGGCTTTGGCTTCCTGACCGGAATGACGAATGTTTCTTTGCCGCCATCGTCTTTTTCGATTCGTCCGCCGGCACGCACGACCGACTGACGGACGAGTTTTTCAGAGACGCTGACGAGCATAGGGAAGTTATACGGTGTATGACTGAATTTGCCTTCGGGATTTAACGCCGACTTGAACTTGTCCGGCAGATTCTTAAAACCAATGGTAGTAAATAATATACCGCCGGAATTCGATGGATTACAGTCGGAGTCCTGACCGCAGCGAGTCGAGATGATAATCGTCTTGTCCGGGTCACCTTCGCCATACAACAGGCCCATCACGATATAGGCGCCGTTGATTTTGGCGTCGATATTGAAGTCGCCCTTATCGCAGGAATATCTGCGGTAGTCGGGATTGTCCTGGTATTTCTCCTTGACAAGCTGCCATGTCTTCTGCCAGTCGTTGGGATTTTGCTTATACCAGGTGAGCACATCGCGAATACACTCGGCGTACTGGCTTTCCTGTGGGATACACTTCAGTCCCGCACGGACAATCTTTTCCATATCATCTTCGAAAAAGGTCTCGGCATACATACCGCCGACGAACTGGCCGCCGTAGAGTCCGTCGCCGTAGTTCATCAGCCGGCCGAAAGTCTCACCGAGCTCGATCGCCACGTTGGGCATACCCGGCGCAATCAGGCCGGCATAGTCTGCCTCGATCTGGTAATCGATATCGTCGGCGTGCCTGTTGAATTCCGGGTGGCCGGAATCTGGGGGTGCTATGCCCCGCCGTAGTAGTGTCCTGCCTGCGTTGTTAGCATGCCAAAGCGGATAACCACTATTGGCGAAGTCGATACCCGCCTGGCGAATCGAAACATCCATCCCGTAAAGTTCCAGCGTTCGCAGGAATGTCATCTCGACGTAAATGTCATCCTGGTTAAACTGGTTGATCAGTTCCGGCTTCCATGCCGGCATTTTGTCTTCCGGGATAATCTCGCCTTTGAAACGGAATTCTGTCGGTCCGCCCCAGCCGACGCCGGCCATTTGTCCGATCCAGCCGGCCTTCATCTTGTCCGCGTAATCCTCAACGGCGATTCGGCGAACCGGCGCCTTGCCGAGCCCGTCCGTCTGGCAACCGGATAAATATGCCAGACCAAGGCCTACTACGACAATTAATAAAATTCTCAACAAATCCTTAGCCATTTTATAGCTCCTTTATCTAACAGAAAATATGGTTGATTCGTTTGGAGCTTTATAGCCCCGAAAGAGTCAAAAAACAAGTTTTTTGTTGTAGAAGCAGAAAAATTGGTTGGGATTATATTTTCAAGTGCATGTTTGCAATGTTTTCAGGAATGAGTATAATGTCCGATGGTTCCTGTCGGATTAATGAAATGAAGAACATTTAATGGATTTTATTTATGCCGGAATACAGAATGCGATTTGTAATATTGGCTATAGCCGTAGTGCTTACAGCTCTATCGATGGCCTCGGCGGGCACATGGCGCCTGGAGAACGACGGGGACTTCAAAGCAGTTTCTGCTGATGGTGAAGGCAAATTCCTGGTTGCAGTGGCCGAAGCCAAGAAGCTCGTCAACACCGGCCAAACGAAGGCCGCCCGCAAGGCCTATGATGCAATTAAGAAGGACTTTCCGGAAATTACAGGGCCTGATTTCGATCTTTTCATCAAGGCTGAAATATATTATTGCAAAGTGAAGTTTACAAAGGCCGTCAGGAATTATAACAAGCTACTGACCGAATATCCTAAAAGCGGATTTCGAGAGGCTGCTTTGGACAGGGAATTTGCTATAGCGACGGCTTATTTAGCCGGCAAAAAGAAGACATTACTCGGTTTCATCAAGATCAAAGGATATGCCGAGGGTATTAGAATTATGGAAAAGATTACCGACCGGGTCGGTCTCGACACACAAATGGGGATAAAAGCATCTGTCGCTGTGGCTGAAAATTATGAACAAAGAAAAAAATTCAACGAAGCATTTCTCAAATGGTGGGAGATATCATTGGAATGGGAAATGGGGCCGGTTGGCAGGAATGCACTGCTTGGTATGGCTCGTAATAAACACGCTGTGTATAATAAGCCTCCGGAGCATAAAAGGACGTTTTATGATGCTTCATGCCTAAGCTCGGCAAAAAGCTATTACGGAAGATTCAAGTTACTATATCCTATAGATGCCAAAGAAATCGGAATTGATAAAATACTGAGCGAGATTGACGAGCAATTAGCCCACAAGCAGCTTAGTATAGGCCGGTATTATCAAAGAACCGGAAATAGACAGTCCGCCAATCTTTATTATGATATGGTAGTGAACAATTGGCCGGACAGTAATGCGGCGGAAGAAGCAAAGGAAATACTTGCCAAAAAGTAAGCTGTTGCAGCATGGAAATCAGTCACCTTTTGAAAACTAAGAGAGAAAACTTGAAAAACCGGGGCATAGGACGCAAATCTTTGTCCGCACTTTTTCTCTTGTGTGCTTTTACCCTTTGCTTTGGCGTTTGCGGATGTGACGGTATGGCCGGCTATTCTAATGAGTCACTATATCCGGGTGATATCAGCAGCGTCTGTCTGGAAATGTTCGATAACCAGAGCTTTCGACGAGGTGTGGAGTTCGAGCTTTCCGATGCCTTGGCCAAACGTATTGAGGTTGATACGCCCTATAAAATAGTTTCCGATTCGGACCGTGCCGATTCCGTAATAAGCGGCCAGATAGTATCAATAGGTGAATTGGCGCTCAGCATCGATCCCGAAATAGGCACAATTCTGGAAAAAGAAGTTGAAGTGTGGGCCGTTGTTGATTGGAAAAATCTGAAGACCGGACAATTGATGATGGATCATCTTTCTGTTAGTGCCTCAGCAAGTTATTCTACATACCAGCAGCAGGATTTTAAGTATGCTTCGACTCTTGCGGCAAACAATCTGGCACGAAAGATCGTAGAACTAATGGAAAGGAAATGGTAGAATCGTGAGCCGGATCACGATGTGCTGAAGATGAAATTATGAACGATAAACAAGACAATAAGCCTGATTTGCCGCGTCGCGGCCTGCAAAACAGGCCGGGTAAAAAGCCGCCCCTGCCACGCTATAAGCGGGGACCGTTCAGTTACCTTATAATTGCCATCGCAATATTCATGGTAATGATGATGCTGCAGCAATGGCAGAGGATCGATAAGATCAGCCTGGATGAATTCAAGGAGCACCTTAAGCAAAATGAAATCGAAAGTGTCATTGTAAAGGACACTGAGATATCAGGCCAATTCACGGAGGATTTTTTCAACAGCCAGCAAGGCAAGAGTAAAAAGTCTTTTGTTGTCAATTACACACCGAACGTGCACGGCAAGTGGCTTGGCGACCTGCTGGATGAAAGCGGCGTCAAGCAGGAGTCGGCGCCGCAGCGTATCTGGCTTATTATGCTGATGCAGTGGGTTTTGCCGCTGGTTTTATTGATCGGATTTTTCTATTTTTTCTTCGCCCGGAACCTTCGCAGCGGGGCCGGCGGAATGCTTATGTCCTTCGGTCGCAGCAAACATCGGCTGCAGGGAAAAGACAAGTCCCAAGTGACATTTGATGACGTGGCCGGCGTGGACGAAGCGAAGGAAGAAGTAGCGGAGATAATCGAATTTTTGAAAAATCCGAAAAAATTCCAGCGACTGGGCGGCCGCATCCCCCGCGGAGTTCTGCTCGTAGGCCCGCCCGGCTGCGGAAAAACGTTGCTGGCAAAAGCCATAGCGGGACAGGCGGATGTGCCGTTCTTCAGTATCTCGGGCAGCGATTTCGTGGAGATGTTCGTCGGAGTCGGGGCATCGCGTGTACGTGACTTGTTCAAGCAGGCCAAGGAAAACTCGCCCTGTATCATTTTCCTCGACGAAGTCGATGCCATCGGCAGAAAACGCGGCGCAGGCTTCGCAGGCGGCGGACATGACGAACGCGAACAGACACTCAATGCGATCCTGGTGGAGATGGACGGGTTCGATACGAACGACCAGGTGATTGTAATAGCGGCGACAAACCGCGCCGACATCCTGGACCATGCGCTGACGCGTCCGGGACGGTTCGACAGGCAAATATTTGTGCCGCTGCCGGACTTAAAGGGCAGGGTTGAGATATTGAGAGTCCATGCCAAGAAGGTAAAAATGGGGCCCGATTGCAGCCTGGAGAGACTGGCGCGCGGGACACCCATGTTCAGCGGAGCGGACCTGGCGGCCATTATTAACGAAGCAGCCCTGGCCGCGACAATGACCAACAAGGACAATGTCGAGATGGCCGATCTGGAAGAAGCGCGTGACAAAGTCAGGTGGGGAAGAGCAAAAAAGAGCAGGGTCATCGACAAGAAGGAAAAAGAAATCACCGCTTATCACGAGGCCGGCCATACGCTCGTGCAATCGCTGCTAAAAGACGCCGACCCGCTTCACAAGGTAAGCATTATTCCTCGTGGGCCGATGGGTGGAGCGACTTTTGCCCTGCCGGAAAAAGACAGGACTATATTTACGAAAACATATTGCATGGCACTTTTGCAGGTGTGCTTCGGAGGCCGGATTGCGGAAGAAATCTTCTGTGATGATTTATCCAGCGGTGCCCAGTCGGATATTCAACAGGCGACAAATATTACAAAGCAGATGGTTTTGACCTGGGGCATGAGTAAGGATCTTGGCCCGATCAGCTACGGACCGGATTTGGGCGTCATGGATATGGTATACGCGATGCCGCCCGAGAAAGAATATTCGGAGAGAACAGCCGAAGCAATCGACGCCGAGATAAAAAAAATTACCGACGAGGCTTATACAAAGGCAAAGGAATTAATAGAAGCAAACAAAGAGCGACTTGAGAACATAGCGAAGGCCCTGCTGAAATACGAGACTCTCGACGCTGACGAGGTACAATTGATTCTTGGTGGCGGCCTGCTGGATAAGCCCACCGTTGCCGATTTGTTGGCTGTCGAACAAGCCAAAAACGAGCAGCCGAAACCCGAGCCCGAAAAACAGCAAGAGCCGCCGGCTGACTAATATTATTCTTATTCCAATTGTTTCTGAGCTTTTATGCGGGAACGAACTGCAGGAACATCAAAAGCTAAACTGCGTGCAGGCATAATCTCGGCGGTCTGTGTGCTCTTATGTGCGTGCTGTGCCTGGGGCCAAAATCAGGGCGAGCCGAATTCGGCAACTGCAGGCAGCCTCACCAACGGCGTCGAGCTGGCCAGGTACGAAAACGAATTTTCCTCCGTCCACGTCGAACCGGCTCAAATGGATACGCTCTTCGGTTTGGCTGTCATTTTCAAAGGTACTGACGATCTTCACTATTATGCGAATCCGCAAACCGCAACCGCGCCTGGATTCGATTTGAAGATTGGGGCTAAGTCGGCTGAGTTTGACGTTGGTGATGCTGTCTTCCCGCAATGGGAGGTTTCCACGGATCCTTTCGGCAATAAAGTTGAAGTCTATGCAGGCGATTTCGCTGTCTTTGTGCCGATCACATTTGCCACCGAACACACTGCCGCTGTGCAAGGTGACGTAGAGGTCTTGATCACAGGCCAGGCCTGCACGAGCAAGATTTGTCTGTTGCCGTTTGAGAAGACGCTGCAAACAAAGATTGACTGGAGCCGGCGGGAATCGTGGAAACAGATTGACCTCGAAGCCGCACGCGATGTAGAGACAGCGGTTGAAACAGTCAAGGGACCGGATTATTCGACCTGGTTCGCTCTGGCCCTGGCATTTATCGCCGGACTGGGATTGAATATCATGCCGTGCGTCTGGCCGATCCTGCCCCTTATCATCATGCGAATTGTAGACCAGGCGAAATCGGGCCGGAGGCAATCGGTAATGATGGGCCTGGCATTTTGCATCGGGATATTGCTGTTCTTCGCGTGCCTGGCCGGCGCCAATATCATCCTGCAGAGCTTCTACGACAGAACCTTAAGTTGGGGCGACCACCTGCGTAATCCCGCTATCGTGACGGCCCTGGCCATGCTGATGATCGTCATGGCTCTTTTTATGTTCGGCATTTTCACATTCGCCGTGCCTTCTTCGATAGCGAGCAAGTCCGGCTCCGGCAAAGGTTACGCCGGCTCGATCGGCATGGGATTTTTAGCGGCGATACTGAGCACGCCTTGCAGCTTCGGCATACTGACCGTCGCCTTCGTCTGGGCACAGGGCCAGCCGCTGTTTCTCGGCACGCTGGCTATCATGGTAATCGGGCTCGGCATGGCCGCGCCTTATGCGATCCTGACCTCCATGCCGGGCTGGTCGAAACGCCTGCCGAGAGGCGGCCGCTGGATGGAGCTGTTCAAGCAGACGCTCGGTTTTGTGCTGCTCATCATCGCAGTCAAACTCATCAAGGCCGCCCCGGCGGAAAACAGAATCAGCCTGTTATATTTTGCTGTGGTCCTTAGCTTCTGTATCTGGATATGGGGCACCTGGGTCACCTACGGCAGCAAACTCTCGCGCAAGCTGCTGGTCCGGGGCATTGCCGTGCTCCTGGTCGTCTTGTCATTTTGGTTCTTTTTCAGGCCGGAGCTTGTGGACTGGCAGGACTATGACCCGGTCTCTATCGCATCCGCAAAATCGCAGCAGAAGCCGGTCCTGATTAAATTCACCGCCGACTGGTGCACCAATTGCGAGGTCGTGGACAAGTTCGTCTTCATGCGTAAGGATATCGCAAAACTCATCGACAAGAAGGGCGTCCTGGCCATCAAGGGTGACACGACAAAGGCCAATCAGCCCGCGACGCTCGACTTAAGCAACATTTATAAGGAGCCCGGCGTCCCTGTAACCATGCTGTTCCTGCCCGGCGAAACCGAGCCGATACGTCTGCGCGAGCTGTTCTTCGCCGATGAATTGAGATCGCTGCTCGAAGCGCTGCCGGATAAGAATTAAACGCAGGTCATACCTGAGGAGAACTTTAAGAATTGGCTAAGCGAAAAAAGATAAAAGTCGATACAAAAGAAGCCGCACAGCGAGTCAAAAAAATCTGGCCCATATTGAAAAAGACGTACCCCGAGGCAAATATCGCCCTTCGCTTCGTAAATCCGCTGGAGCTGCTGATAGCGACGATTCTCTCGGCCCAGTGTACGGATGTGCGGGTCAATATGGTGACAAAGGATTTGTTCAAAAAATATAAATCCACCGCCGACTGGGCTAAGGCCGATTTAAAACAAATCGAAGCGGGTATCCGCAGCACAGGTTTTTTCCACAATAAGGCCATCAATATCAAGGCAGCGTGCGCCAGGATTGTCGAGCAATACGGCGGTAAAGTCCCCGGCACGATGGAGGAACTTCTGACTCTTCCCGGCGTGGGGCGTAAAACGGCCAACTGCGTGCTCGGCGACGCTTTCGGCATCCCCGGAATCACCTGCGATACGCACGTGATTCGCCTGTCCCGCCGGCTCGGGCTTTCGGAAAACAGCGATCCGGTAAAGTTAGAGTTTGATTTAGCCGAAATAGTCCCTAAAAAGAACTGGACCGCGTTTAGTCATTTAGTGATTACCCATGGCCGAAATATTTGTAAGGCTCGCAAGCCGAATTGCCCGGAATGCCCGATCGCGAAACACTGCCCGTCGGCGAACAATTCGGACATGTGGTAGAAGAGCAATGAATTCGTAACGTATCCCAAGGAGAGCGTTTCCTATGATAGAGATGATTGACAACCCAGTGAGAGACCTCTGGCGCATATTCAGAGTAATGGCAGAATTTACCGAAGGCTTCGAAGAGCTTGCTTCGGTCGGTCCTGCCGTATCTATTTTCGGCTCGGCCCGCACCAAGCCGGGTGATCCGTGTTACAAGCTCGCCGAGCAGACTGCTTCCGGGCTGGTAAAAGACGGCTTCGCGATAATCACCGGCGGCGGTGGCGGCATCATGGAAGCGGCAAATAAAGGAGCCGCAGACGCGGGCGGCCAGAGCATCGGCCTGAATATCGAACTGCCGATGGAGCAGGTCCCGAACGAATTCCAGAATAGCTCGCTGAATTTCCGGTACTTCTTCGTTCGCAAAGTAATGTTCCTCAAGTACGCTCACGGCTTTGTAGTCTTCCCCGGCGGCTTCGGCACGATGGACGAGTTCTTCGAATCGCTCGTCCTTATCCAGACGCTAAAGCAGGCCACGTTCCCCGTGATTCTGATGTGCAGCGATTACTGGGCCGGGCTGGTCGAATGGATAAAGGCCAAGATGCTGGGCGAACACAACTACATCGCCCCGGAAGACATGGACGTCTTTACAATGGCCGACGATGTTGAAACCGCGGTCAAGATTATCAGAGACTTCAAGGAAAGTCCCCGCCGCAGCGGCATAGATTTACCCTCCGGAATGAAAAAAATGTGATACATTATTATATGGAGAATCAGAAAGCATTTCAGGATTATTACCCGGATGAGCTTGGGAGAGGGGTCAGGGTTTAATTGTTGCAATCATTCGTTTATAATCTCGATGTCGGTGTTGTTTCTTTTGTTCAAATGCTGCAACATAGCGGCTCACGCCATGCAGCACACCCATATTGAGATTTTGGCTCAGCCACC
>CAZSOR010000122.1:0-12886 GCA_964608395.1 uncultured Pirellulales bacterium | reverse complement strand
GATTTCTGGAGACTGATTAGTCCCCAGGACCTTCTGAGCAGGGCCGGCACGGTAATGATGCGAAAGAGCCCCAAAACAACGATTTGGACCGCCGGCATTACCTCATCCGGCTACCTGTCAAGCTACCTTGGGCTTCCCGGTTTTACGGGACTGCAGGCCATCGCTGCGCCGTTCATCGTGGGCGGAGGGATGCTCGGCATCGGCGCCGGAATCAAATATATTCCCAGAACGATTTCCAAAAAATTAGCGACTATTGCGGAAGCGAACGATCTGAATCTGATGGAAGACTACAGGAAGTCGCAGGTAATTGAGCATCTTAATGTACTTTGGGATAAGGTATTTTGGTACGAGTCGGATACAAGGTACACTCATGACCAGAGGCTGGTGGAGCGTGACCGGATTATCGCGGATAAGAAATATCTCAGGGAAAAGATTTCCGGATGGGACAAAGACGTGCTTCAGAGTCTGGGGGCAGGAAGCGAAAAAGATTTCGACGATATTGTCACGGCAATCATGACCGAGAAGCCGCTTAGTGACAAGATAGAAATGTCACGAGAAGGGTATATCATTTCATCTATTTACGCCTTGAGGCACGCCCTGCCGCAATCGAGCCAGGCGAAACAAATTGGCTTCTGTCTAAATCTGTACGAAGATGCGTGCGACGGCGCTTATTTCGACGAGAGCGACGTCAAGCTATTTGAGCAATACATTGGAAATACAGCCTTGACGAATATCAAAAGTGAAGTTGGCTTCGGCAGACTTGACGCAACAAGACAAATTGCCAGGAAAGCTTCGTGGCGGTTCTGGTTTTACCTTATCACGAGGAAGATTGCGACCGGAGTGGGAAAGGCCGTCAGGGACCTGAACGAGTGCTACGGCACAAACATGTTCAATTCCCAGGTGCTGCTTTGGCCGGGCGAGGAAAATGCGGAATGGATGGATGACTTCCAGGAAGCAAAAGAAAAAGTCCTGGAATTAAGAAAATCAATCATCAGAGGGGCCCTGGGTGATAATTATGAAAATGCCGCGATTACGTTGGACAGAATGTTGCTGCCCTGCTTTGAATTTGCTACCGACCTTAGGCTGAGATACGATCCCGAGTATTGTGACGGCAGCCTGGATTATGTCAGTGAAGATCAGGGGACTACCATTAAGAATAATATTATCGGCGATCTTCAAACATTCGGTTATCGCCGGAAGGACATTGACCGCGTGCGGAAATATGTGACAAATGCTAAAAAGGATATTTCATCATTAATGGACTATCTGGATACAAAAGGATATAAACGGATCCTGAATGACAGGCTGGCATTGAGAGCGGTAAAAACCATGTTCCACGCAAACAAATCCCGAACAAGGAAGATGTTTCAAAACAGCAATGCCGCCGCCCATCAGGCAATAATTGACAGTGAAATTAAAGATGCGGCCGCCCAAAAAGAAATCTATTCGGCCAGGCTGACCAGCTTGAGATTGTATCATGAGTTGACAATATTACAAATCGCCGGATACAAGGACCTGGCGAAGGAACTGGCTTATTCCGACTGATAACAACAATTCTCCATTGATTACATAAGAAGTATCTGAAATATAGCCTTCTATCGGAATTAACGCCGGGATAGTAACTGTCCGTTTATAAAAAAGGCCATAAGCTTTGTTCTTATGGCCACTGGTTCGTATTATGATTTTTTTTAAAGGAAGATATTATTGAAAACTCCAGCCAAGCAAAGGCGGCGGCCGGATTTGATTGGCGAAAGGGGGCTTCTTTTGCAGACTCTCTTGCATTATCAGATGATGGATCAATACGCCCAATTTGTCGGCGTACGCCCAATTACCCAATACGGCAAGAATTAACCACATCACTTCGATTTGATATCTATGTATTTTCATTACGCGGCTCTTAAAAGACTATCTATCGGTATTTGTATCGACCGAACCACAATTTATTCCTTAGCCAAATCGGCGCTTTGAACTGGTTTATCGTAAAACCAGGAAAAAGATAGCAACTAGACCGGAAAGGCCGATACTAGTGTGAAAAATACACATGCTATACTGGATCGCCACGAGTTCTCATCATCCGAATTTGCACCCCGGCGTTATCAATACCAAAGTGCAGCTTTTTTCGAGACGTACCTTTTAGAAATTATTCAGTCTGCTCAATTTTTCTCGACTGTATCCCGGAACTGCGGTATATTCTGCCGACTTCATCATGGTAAGAGTCCAAGAGTTTGCAGCGAGAAGATTTGTATTGAAAGGATGAGAACGGGCAGGGACGCGAGGCAGCGAACATGCACAGGAGTGACTTTCAAGAGGAAAACAGAACCATACCGGCGACGGAATTGACGGGCAGACCCGGACGCCGTTACGATCTCGACTGGCTCAGGGTGTTGGTCATTCTCAACCTGGTCCCGTGGCACGCGGCCTGGCTCATGGCGTATGTGACGGGATCTTCAGATTCCACTCGTGAGGGCCTGGGCATCACTATCCTGCGGTACTACACGGGCTTTTCCCTTCGCTGGCAGATCCCGCTGCTGTTTTTCATCGCCGGAGCGAGTGCATGCCTGTCACTGAACCATCGTTCTCCGGGAGCCTTTGTCAGGGAACGGGCCAGGCGACTGTTCGTACCGCTGATGTTTTTCATGCTGGTCTGCTATCCGGTTCTGCTGTACTTCTGGCCGGGCGTCAGCGATAACAAGAGTCTCACGGACTACATCGTCCGTTTCTGGCCGCACTGCCTGGCAACAATTCATCACAGCCGGATGCCGGGACGGATCCCGATGCCCGGATGGGCCCATCTGTGGTTCGTCGCGTATCTGCTGATTTTCTCGCTGATAAGTCTGCCGTTATTAATCTGCCTCAGAAGGCAGGGCGATAGTGGCCTGGCCGGTAAATACGTCGGCTTTCTATCGAGGAAAGGTATGCTACTTTTCCTGGCCGTTCCATTAATAGCAATCAACATAGCCTTGGCGCCGAAATGGCCGATGGCCCAACTGAACCTGTACGATGATTGGACATATTTCTGTTACGATTTGACGGTGTTTATCTACGGCTACGTTATCTGCCTGCATGAGGGGCTCTGGAAGGCAGTCGATCGGCACTTGCGAATCTCGCTGCTGCTGGCAATTGTCAGCACAGTCTTTGTCCTCACAATGCGTTTCGAGATGCCGGCGTTTTCGCGCCCGGCCTACACGCCGCGATATATGCTATACTCGGTCTTTCTGGGCCTGCATACGTGGTGCTGGATCCTTGCCCTGCTGGCCCTGGCAAGGAAATTTCTCTCCGGCACGAATCGTTTCCTGAAGTACGCCGGCCGGGCCTCGTACCCGTTTTATATCCTGCACTTCGTCCTGATGCTCGTCATCGGTTATTACGTTGTGCAGTGGCGTCTGCAACTTACAGCCGAGTTCGTAGTCCTCAGCGTTATGACCTTTGCCGTAACACTCGGAAGCTACGAATTGTTGGTAAAACGAACCAAAGCCACCCGGTTCTTGTTCGGCATGAAAATATAATTGTCGCGGAATGGACTGGCTTTTCGCCAGTATCTATAAATTGTTTTGATAAGCTGCTATTTTGTTCTTTCCATCAGGGCCGTGGCGAATTGGCGGAGGGTGTCGGCTTTTTGTCCGAACGGCTTGAGCATTCCCATAGCCTCCGATGTTAGCTTCTCCTGAACTTCCCTTGCCTTCTCTAAGCCTACTATCGCGGGATACGTGCACTTTGCGGCTTTTAGGTCCTTTCCGGCCGTTTTGCCCAACTGCTCGCTCGATGCCGTTTCATCGAGAATATCGTCGGCAATCTGGAACGCCAAACCGACATGCAAGCCATATTCACACAGATACTCGAACTGCTTTTGTGTCGCACCACCGCAGATAGCTCCCATGGCTGCGGCACATCGGAACATCTTGGCCGTCTTGTTGATATGGATGTATTCCAGCATCTTTTTGGTACCGACACTTTTTTCAGCTCTCAGGTCCGCCATTTGTCCTGCGATCATCCCGCCAGCCCCGGCGTCCTGAGCCAATTGACTGATGAGCCTTACGGCGACAACCGGCTGGTCAATACCTTCTGCCAGGATCTCGAACGCAAGCGTCAAAAGAGCATCGCCCGTCAGGATTGCCGTCGCCTCGTCAAAGGCCTTATGGCACGTCGGCTGGCCCCGCCTCAGATCGTCATCATCCATCGCCGGCAAATCATCATGGATCAGCGAATACGTATGCACCATTTCGATTGCGCACGAGGCGATCTCGGCATAGCTATTCACCTGGCCGCCGACAAGCTCGCAGCACCAGAGAACGAGCACCGGCCGGATTCGTTTGCCCGGGGCCCCGAGTGTGTATTTGAGCGCTTCTTTCAATTCGCTGTTTATTTGCCGGGAGTCCAATATCCGCTGCAGAGAATAATTAACCGACTGTGCTTTCCTGCGTAGTCGAGTATTGAAATCCGTTGTTGAAATACTATTTGCCATATTCAATTCGGCCCCAACTGCTCACCCTTGACAACCAGGCGTTGATCCTCGATTATTGAAGAATCATAGTAAACAATAAGGAGCAAATAGTAAAGAAGCAAAATGATTCTTATTCTTGGTGTTACCGCATCCGGCAAAGGTCGGCTGGCCTTCGATTTGGCCGAATATCTCGATGCTGAAATAATCAGTATCGATTCGATGAAGGTCTATCGTCGGATGGACATCGGCACCGCCAAGCCGCCCAAAGAAGCCCGGCAACGCGTTAAATATCATTTAATCGATGTAGTTGAGCCGAGCGATTCTTTCAACGTGGGGGCATTTATCGACGCCGCCTCGGATGCTATGGAGCAGATAAAGAGCCGCAACAGAAAAATCGTCGGAGTCGGCGGAACCGCCCTGTACATTAAGTCTCTGCTTTACGGCCTTTTCGATGGTGCCGGAACCGATGAGCAGATCCGGACCGAATTGCGGGCACGGGCCGAAGCAGAGGGCCTGGCGAAACTGCATCGCGAGTTAACGAAAATCGATCCTGCCGCCGCTGAGCGTATCAATCCCAACGATGCCAAACGCATCGTCCGGGCCCTGGAGGTTTACCAGCTTACCGGCAAACCCATATCGAGCTTCCAGAAGCAGTGGGAGCAGCACCAAATAAAGAACGACTGGACGATCATTGGCCTGCGAAGAGAAAAAGTCGATGCAAGCAGCCGAATAAACAGAAGAGTGAAAAAAATGATTGATGCCGGCCTTGCCGATGAAGTCAAATCCCTGCTGGACGAGGAGAAACCCCTGGGCAAACAGGCCCGTTGTGCTATCGGCTACGCAGAGATAATAGAATATCTAAGCGGACAGACGAGTCTGGAAGATGCTATAGAGTCGATAAAGATAAACAGCCGTCGATTGGCCAAAGGCCAGCGAACCTGGTTCAAAACCTTCCAAAACGTTCACTGGCTCGATATTGCCGAAGATGAAACACCGGATCAAATCCTCGACCGAACGAAGAGACTGCTGGGCGACATTATCGCTTAGACGGCCTGCAATTGTCGCTGGGCCCGCAGGACGGTGGCGGTATCGCCGAGAACAAGCTGCTTTATCAGACTGGACGGGACCAGTGTCATTCCCACTTTGAAAACTTTTTCTTCAACCATCGCTGCGATCATACGTGCCGTCTGTCGGCAAACACCGTGCCCGGCAATCAGGTCCCCAACGATTCTGGATTTGTCCCACCGTGATCTGCCGATAGACTCCTCGGCCCCGGTAAGAAGCTCAGCATCGGTCAGATCCTGAACATCGATAGGGACAACTTCGATTCTGGAACGCTTAAGCTTACGCTCGAAATAATGCTCGTTCAGCGATACGGCGGCATCCTCATAACCGGTAGCCGCCAGAACCACCTTAATCATGGAAAAAATATCACCGCTGGTGACGGTGCGGCGGTTGTATTGATTGTACAGAAAAAACGTCACCACCTCGGCAAACTGTTCCGCAATATCTATATTTGCCTGGTCGACCTCGCCGAGTGCATTATTGATAGTTCCCATGACCTTAGTGTGCAGATATTCTTCAATACTGCCGTCGGCTTTTATAACTTTGAGTTGTGTCTGTATCACCTTCTGTATGCCTCCCTGCAAAATCCACCCAATCTTAATATAGTCAAATCCAAATATTAATCAAAGAGCGTCGGCTGAGCAACCGACTCAGCTTCAGTAATCGCTTTGCTGACTTCCTTAATCAATTCGCCCGCATCCCTGAAGTCACGATAGACACTTGCAAAGCGAATATATGCCACCTTGTCAACTCTGCGTAATTGTTTCATCACGCTTTCGCCGACAAAAGCCGATGAAACTTCCTTATCGAAATTCCGAAAAATATTCTCCTCGACCTTGTCGGCGATTCGCTGAATCTGCTCGGCCGAAACAGGTCTTTTGTAACAGGCCTTCTGCAAACCGGCGACGACCTTGTCCCTGCCATAAGGAATCCGGGAGTTATCCTTCTTTACGACATAGAGTTTAAAGCCCTCACCGATCTTCTCGTAGGTAGTAAAACGTCTCCTGCATACAATGCACTGCCGACGACGTCTAATTACCCTACCGCCATCGCTCGAACGCGAATCAATAACCTTATCCCGGTCTTCCTTACAAAAGGGACATTTCATTTCGTCTCTCGCATCTCGTATTACATCTTGCGCTCGAGATACATTTATTAGTCAACGCTTTTCATCCGGATCCTTTTACTCAGATCCCTTGTCAGCCACAGGCAATCCACTCCTCAAAGCTCATCAATCTAATACTACATATAGAACATCATAAGTATTCTAACACCAATATATAGTATGTCAAAAAAATTTTACGCTGATTGCCAAATTTTTTACCAGCCTCAATTTTTGGGTCTGATGAGCCCTGAAGAACTTGGACGTGCCGTTTTAAGGTGAACCTGGACATAAGTGCCGTCCCAATGGAAACATATCTCAGTATGCTAATCCTTCTGAAAGCTTATTCTTGCAAGAATTGGTAACAGAAATCGGGATACGCAGTAAAAGCAAGAATTCCGTCTTCAGCAGTCATGGCATACAGAATCCTTCAATTCGAGCGAAGAAAAAAACGCAGGAAAAAGATTTTGCATAAAAAAAGCCTCTGCGCAGAGAACGCAGAGGCCAACTCGGAAAGAAACTTATACAACCCCCCCTCAGGTCTGTTACTAAGCTTTCACATCCTGTGAAAGCGTCGTTTCTAATCCGCCAACTCCTTCCTTCGTGCTACACTTAAAGTTTACTATAAAAATCATCGAAAGCCAAATCGAGACACATAGTATGTCTACTTTTTTTTACGGCCCGATAAAACGAACGCTCCCCCATGCGTTATATGCCTGCTTTTCGTCTTGTTCCGTCCGGCTTTATACCTCTTCGATTTTGGCTTCGCTTTTCAATCCATCTATAAATTTATCAATCGCTTCCGACCGCATCTGTCCTTTGAGTAATTCCGCGATCTGGTCTTTTACATCTTCAAGGCTTGCCACAGCCGCCGGCTCTCTTGCATATACCTTTGCGATATGAAAGCCGAAACGGGTACGAAAAATGTCGCTGACCTGGCCGTCACCTAAATTGAAAACTACATCCTCAAACTCCTCTACCATTTGTCCTTTCATAACGAAGCCCAGGTCACCGCCGCTGTCGGCACAATCGGTATGTTTATCAACGACCGCTTCAAAAGCCACGCCGCTTTTCAATTCTTCGTATGCCTGGCTTATCACCTCATAAGCAGTCTGTTCATCCGTCTGCCAGTTTACATATTTAACGATATGAGCCACCCTGGCCCGCTCACCCGATTTGAACTGCTCCTGATTTTCCTCGTAATATTTCTGGATAGCAGCCTGAGACGGCTTCGGCAGATTTTTGCAGACCTGGCCGATCCTTTGTTCGATTCTCATCTGCTTGGCGATATCTTTCTTTATTTGTTCGGCGTTTTCGGCGTTGAAATCTTTGTAGAGCTGCTCCGGCTGCTCGTATTGTTCCTTGAGCTTCGCCAGGGCGGCCTGAACCTGATCGGGCGGTATTTTGTCACCGTTCTTTTCCGCCTCCTGATTGATTAAGATCTTTTCGATCACATTTTCTCTGGACCAGTCGAGCAGTTGGGCCTCTCGCTCTTCGTTGTCCTGGTCGGTAAACACCCGTTCATAATCCGGTCTCAGCCGCTCAACTTCCTGTTGTATTGCCGAATCCTCAATCTTTTCACCATTCACAATCAATGCCATATTTCGCCTTTCGTATCGCGTATCGTGCTTAAAAAAGTTTCCATTAATAAAAATTCGATCTAACCGCCTTTAGCTTTCGCGTACCAATCCGGGTCCTGTGCGAGCTTTTCCCTTGCCTCGTTTGTCATCATCTCAAAAGCAGGGTGAGTACTCTGCCACGACCGCTCTGTAAACTGGCTTTGACGCATCTTTTCTATCTCGGGCTCGACCTCGTTGAAGTAGCTGCCGTAAATGTGCAGCGAATCACTGATATCGACATACCTGCCAACATTCACCGACTCGCCTCTTTTCTCTGCTATTCCGTCGGCTATTTTCTTTTGAAGGTCGGTCAGGGCATAAACATTCATGAACCACGCCTTGTAAAGGTCCCTGCTTCGCCAGTGCGTATTCATATTGAGTGACAGTTCGCCTGCTTCGTTGGCCAGCAGCCGGCACCATACCCTCTGAAGGCAGGGCGGGTCGTCCGTAGGCGGATCCGCCGTCGGCATCCAGGTTATGGCCTGAGCCCTTCGGCTGTGCCCCGCCTGCGAGAGATAATCGATAATGTACTGAATCTGGTCTATTTTCCTGAAAGGCTTGGGCGAATCGGGGTTCCGGATATCTTCAACCGGACAATACGAGAAGAGCCGTTCGTGATAAGTATAGGTCCACTTGCCGGCGGCAGGGTCGATCCAATGGTCGTGAATCCCGTTAACCACTTCCTGCCGGTACGATTCAAGCTCCTCGGGCCCGCCGGGGAAATTCTTATGAATCCGGGGTTCGGAGAACGGGTTGCTGACAGTAATCATTACCGTAGCGTCTTTGCTCGGCGGGTCTTGCGGCTTATCGTATTGAGTTTTGACATCGAAGCCCTTGTCCCATACGGCCAGAACAGCTTTTTCCCACGCCTCAGGCAGAGAATCGGCAGTTATCGAAATCACAGGGATATTAGCAACAGATACAGCGGTTTTCATCTACGCATTCCTTTACAAATCTTTCTTCTTATTCCTATTTCAAATTACCAAGGTCTATTTCTTCTTTGGTTATATTGTACATTTTTCGGTAACGCTCCGGCAAATCGGCAAGTGCTCTTTTAGCGAAGAAGGCATACTTACTTTCCGGCCACCTCTGAATAATGTCCCGGCAACTTTTGACCATCTGCCCGTATCCCATTACCGGCAGCCTGCCCATCTTGCGCTGGTTCTCGACCCAAATCCAGAGTTTCTGTGCCTCAATCTCATCCTCCATCTCGAGCTCTTTAAACTGAGGCTTCGGCTGCTCGGCCGGCGGGGCTTGCGCAATCTGGCTGGATGGCTGGACAGAGGGAGCCGGCGCAGGTTGCTGCACAGGCGTCGGCGCCGGCGGCTCTTTATATTCCGGCTCGGCCAACAATTCCTTGTCATCCTGCTCCCACTGATCGTAAATCGTCTTCTCCGGCTCTTTCGTCCCCGATGTCAAAAAACCGATCAGGACAATCGCGACCACAACGAGAACGGCGAATCCCACAATTTTCAGCCAAATCGTATCCATAATTATCCCACCCCTTTCTGATATTGATTATTGAATAATGACTATTGACTATTTATAATATCTTAGTGCTTAGCTTGATCTTTACAATATTAAACGGTCCATAATAAATAGTCAATCGCAAATGTTCACAGGGCTTATAGAGACAATTTGTACGGTAAAGTCCGTTCGCCGAAGCGCCGAGTCAATGGTACTTACTATCGATTTGGGCGTTCTGGCCGATGAGAGCAAAACTGGCGACAGTATAGCTATAAACGGGGCCTGCCTGACTATCGCCAGGCTTCAGGGCAGCCTTGCAAGCTTTGACGTCAGCGCTGAAACTCTTGCAAAATCGACATTAGGTAAACTAAAACCCTCTTCGGAAGTTAACGTCGAGCGGTCTTTGAAGGCAAGCGACCGGTTCGGCGGACATTTCGTCCTGGGCCACGTTGACGGAACGGCAACGGTAGATGCAATTGACAAATCGGGCGAGTTCGCAAATATTAAATTCACAGCTAAGGCCGAACTGCTCAATACGATAGTCGTAAAAGGCTCAGTCGCCGTCGATGGAATCTCACTGACGATTGCCACCGTAGATCTTAAGAGCTTCGGCGTCTCGGTAATCCCTGAAACGCTTAAAAGAACAACATTAGGCAAAGCAAAAATCGGCGATTGTGTCAATATTGAGACTGATATCATTGTAAAAACGATAAAAAGACAGCTCGATGAGATTCTGCCAAAGAAAGAGGGGCTAACAGCCGAAAAACTAAGACAATTAGGATATTAAATAGTGTATAAAAGATCGCTGAAAGTGTGGCGTTGAACGGTATAATGAGAACTAACGGCAATAATTCGATCACAGAGCAGCCGGTTATCGGCATAACGATGGGCGACCCGGCCGGTATCGGGCCGGAGATTATTGTCAAAGCCCTGGCTGACCCGGCGATTCGAAGAGCGGCGAAATTCGTCGTTTTCGGATTGAACGAGCAACTCTGCTACGCCGCCGACGCCGCTGAGATCGAACCGTTCTGGGGCCGGCATCAGCATGAAAAAATCAGTCGCGAATATCCTTATAAGGTTGTTGTGGCCGATTATGACGAGTATTCCGTGCCATCTTGGGTCAAGGGACCCAGCAAAATGGCCGGCGAAGCATCGATGAGGTTCTGTATTGATGCGATTGACGCCGCTCGCGATGAAATTATCGATGCGGTCGTTACGGCACCGATCAGCAAGAAAAGCTGGAAGCTGGCCGGCGCCGATTGGCCGGGCCATACCGAAATGCTCGCCGAACGCTGCAAGTCCCCGCGAAAGGTAATGATGTTTATCGCCGGGCCGTTGAAGGTAGCGCTGGCGACAATTCACGAGGCGCTGTTCGATGTCAGGAACAAGTTTACAATCGGCTGTGTCTTTGAGCCTATCGACCTGTTGAACGACGCCTTAAAGCAGTACTTTGATATCGAGAATCCCAGGATCGGGGTAGCCGCTCTGAATCCGCACGCCAGCGAGGACGGTCAATTCGGCGACGAGGAGCAGCGGATTATCTCACCCGCCATGTTATTGGCACAGGAACACGGTATCAACTGCATCGGCCCGATCAGTGCCGACACGCTGTTTTTACGGGCCGTCCAGGGAGAATTCGACGGCGTGGTCGCAATGTATCACGACCAGGGGATGATTCCCGTAAAACTGCTCGACTTCGAGCATGCTGTCAATATAACGATCGGCATACCGATCATCAGGACGTCACCCGCTCACGGGACGGCGTTCGACATTGCCGGCCAAAATCGCGCCAATCCGGCCAGTATGAAATCCGCTATCACAACGGCAATACAAATGGCAAAAACGAAAAAGAATTTAGAATGTAGAATTGAGAATTGAGAATTCTTAATAGATAATGAACGATAACGAAGGCGAAATTAAAGAAAAAGATATCCAGAAAAGAGCTTTTTTATTTGCCTGTCGAATCATTAATTTCTATCGATTTTTAGCAAACCAGAAAGGTGTCGGAGAAGTTTTGGGCAGGCAGGTTGTGCGACCAGGCACATCAATCGGAGCAAACTTGGAAGAGGCCGCAGCAGGGCAAAGCAAAGCCGATTTTGTCTCAAAATGCAATATCGCTCTTAAAGAAGCCCGAGAGACACATTATTGGCTTCGACTCTTCAAAGAAACTAAAGTCGTACCTCCCGAAAGATTAAGCGAGTTAATCGAAGAATCAAACGAACTCGTTGCTATCCTTACAACAATAGTGAAGAATGCTCGGTTTTCCAACTAAATCTAATCCGGCAAGATTTATGATCCTAAAAATTCTTAATTCTTAATTCTACATTCTAAATTCTAAGTTCCAATGCAGACTAAGCGACAAATCCGGGACCTGCTATCGTCAGCGGGCGTTTTTCCAAATAAACGGCTCGGCCAGCATTTTCTCATCGACTTGAATCTGATGCGGCTGCTTGTCGATTCTGCGAATATTCAGAAGGATGATGTGGTGCTCGAAGTCGGCTGTGGCACAGGTTCTATGACCGAGGCTTTAGCCGAGAAAGCCGGCAGGGTAATCGCTGTCGAGCTTGATCGGAATCTTAGTGAAATTGCAGAAAAGCAGCTCGTAAAGTCCGAAAATGTCGAAATTATAAACACCGATATACTCGAAAGTAAAAATACACTCAACCAAACCGTCACAAAAGCATTGGACCTTGCCGGCAGGAAATACCCGGGCCGGATGCTGTTAATAGCAAACCTGCCTTACAGCGCTGCTTCACCGGTGATTATGAATCTTATCACAGGTCCTACAATAGCGAATGGCATGTATGTGACGGTTCAAAAAGAAGTTGCCGACCGAATGACAGCCGCTCCGGCGTCAATTGACTACGGCATATTAAGCATCTTCCTTGCCGCTGCCGGGGATGTGAAAACGATTAGGACTCTGAAACCGGCGGTATTTTGGCCTCAGCCGCAAGTCGATTCGGCAATGGTCAGCTTTATACGAAACCGGGCAAAGTCCGACCGCATTGAGAATATGGAGCTGTTCAGCGAGATTGTGCATCTTTTCATGGGCCATCGCCGCAAAACTCTTTCGGCCTGCAGCAAACTGGCCCGCGGCAGACTTGCAGAAATTGCTGACTGGCCGAAAATATTCGAGCAATGTTCAATTTACACAACAAAACGCCCTGAAACACTCAGCCCCGAAGACTATAT
>CAZSOR010000121.1:9864-13052 GCA_964608395.1 uncultured Pirellulales bacterium | reverse complement strand
AAAAGGGTCAAAATATCGCGTTTTTCACGCTCCTGAATAAACAGCATAGTTTACAACGAAACTCACGCTTCCACAAGCTTTTTTCGTAAAAAAGCTGACGCTGACTGCACACAAATCTTTGCCTAACTTAACACGTTCGTAGCCCTTGATTTAACGCTTTATGCCGCCGGAACATACACCTATAATAGCCACACTAAGGGAATTTAATACGAACGATGAAAAAGACGACAGGTCATTTCGACCGAAGTCCCAAAGGGACGAAGTGGAGAAATCTATTCAAAACAGATTCCTCGACTCAGTCTTCGACTTCGCTCGGAATGACCGTGAGGGAGTGCGTAAAATGACCGAACCAGACTCACAAAACGAGAAATCAAAAGAAGAACGAAGGTATGATCCTGAGCTTCTCAAGAAAGGTCTGCGTTGCGACCTTGACCAATACGAAATGCTCAAACGCTGCTCGGATAAAAAAGATATTACAGAATGGCATCATTGGCGAAAGAAATATCCCAATGAAGAAATTTGGCTGGAAGGAGCAGATTTATCTTTTACATATTTGGAAAATGCTTATTTAAAGTATGCCAAACTGAAAGAAGTCTTTCTGGGTTATGCTAATCTAAATGAAGCAAAACTCAGATGTGCTGATTTGGAAGGTACAAAAGGAGCTTATATACGTTTGAAAGGGACGGACTTATTAAAAGCTAACATAAAAGGAGCTACATTAATAGCTGCCATAGTTGATGGTTCAACGATCTTTTGGAAGTGTGAAGTTGATAAAGAGACAAATTTTGAAGGAGTTGCCCTTGATAGTTGTCGTATTGATCCTGCGACGAAGCAGCTTTTGGAATACAATATCCGGCGAGAGATTTGGAAGAAGTGGTATATTTATAAAGACTGGCAAACAGAATGTAAAAAGAAAAGACATGTCATTATTCGATCATTAATGTATCTTATAAGATGGTTCTGGTCATTCAGTGATTATGGTTGGAGTACTTGGAGAATTATAGGCTGCTTTTTCGGATTAGCACTGTTTTTTGCGGCTATATACTCATTCTTTGCATTTTTATCACCTCCCGGGATTGTTAGCAATTTAGAGATAGAGCCGCATTTGCCTTTGTGGCATTATGGAGTGTTGGTTTTCATACGACCAATTTATTTTTCCATAGTTACAATGACGACGCTCGGATTCGGAGATATGTATGCGAATGCCCAAAGTATTTGGGGGCATATTTTACTTACGTTTCAGGTGATTTTAGGGTATGTTCTGTTGGGTGCGTTGGTGACTCGTTTTGCGGTATTGTTTACGGCCGGTGGACCGGCAGGGAAATTTGCAGATGAAAAAGAAAAAGAAGACAAAAAAAAGTAAGAGAAGAACAGATGATATTCGTAATCAGGCCTTCGATGCGATGGGGCAAATTCTTGAGCTGATAAATGCCTTCTGCCTGAATCATCTCAATGAAGAATATTGCGAGTTGTGCGAAGACCTTACATGGGCTGCTTTTGAAGAGGATTTGCCATTCGAAAAGGGCAAGCCGGCCGGTTGGGCCAGCGGGATCGTTCACGCTATCGGCTTTATCAACTTCCTTCAGGACCCCAGCCAGTCCCCGCACATGACATCAGCTCAGATAGCTGAGGGATTCGGTGTCTCTCAGCAGACGATGCAGAACAAATCAAAAATCATCCGCGACAAGTTCGACCTGATGCAAATGGATCCGGACTGGTGCCTGCCCTCAATGATCGGGGACAACCCGATGGTCTGGATGCTGGAGGTCGACGGACTCATTGTAGATGCCCGCACCGCCCCGCTCGAATTTCAGCAGGAGGCATACGGGCTGGGATTGATTCCCTACGTCCCCGGCGAAAATTTGCCGCAGGAACCTGAGCAGCAATCCGACGCCGGGACAAGGATTATAGAATTTCCTTCCGAACGGAACAACACACCTGATTCACAATCCCCTCAGAAACAAAAGGACGAAGGGCCGAATCTGTTCGAAGAACACGACCAGTAGAGACAGAAGGGAATAGTGAATGACCGATACTGAAATAGAATATCCTGAACCGAGTCACGAGCCGCAAGTGTCTGGCGTTGAATTACGAGCCACGAGTGACGCTGGTGTTGCCACCGACGAGAAAACACGACCAGTGACGTCCGGTATTGCACTGCGATGCGTCGGCGGCGGCGTGCTAATGGGCATGGCGAACCTCGTACCCGGCATCAGCGGCGGCACTATGCTGCTGGCTGCAGGCATTTACCCGCGATTCATCGGCTCGCTGGCCGACGTTACCTCGCTGAAGTGGCGGAAGTCCAGTCTACTGACGCTCGCTCTGGTGCTGGGGGCGGCTGCCGTGACTATACCGCTGTTGGCGGGAACCGTCAAAGACCTGGTACTCAATCACCAGTGGGTAATGTACAGCCTGTTCATCGGGTTGACCCTGGGTGGCGTGCCGGTCGTGTGGAAGATGATTGACCGGGCGACTGCTGGGGTTTGGATCGGCGCGATCGTTGGATTCGTGGTCATGGCGGCAGTGGCGTCGATCCAATCGCTGGGAGTCGAAAAGACGGCTGCTTCAGACAGCCTGCCGCTAATGTTCACCGCGGGCATAATCGGTGCCAGCGCAATGATTCTGCCGGGCATCAGCGGCGGATACCTGATGCTTGTGCTCGGCGTCTATGTACCGGTTCTTGGGGCTATCGATAAAGTAAAGGAGGCGGCCATGAGCGCCAACTTCCCACAGGCGATCCCCCCCATGCTAACAGTCATTATTCCGCTCGGCGTAGGGGTAGTGATCGGCGTGGTCGCGGTGAGCAACGCCCTGAAATGGCTGCTGGCTCGCTATGCGCGACCGACACTCGGTGTATTGCTCGGGCTGTTGGTCGGAGCGGTCGTCGGACTGTGGCCGTTCCAGGAGCCGGTCATGCCGGTGCCCGGGCAGGTGGTCAAGGGGCAGGTGATGACCGAGGAAAAAATAACGGAGCTCGACAAGGATAATTGGCCGACCCGGAAGTTTACCCCCGCGGCCGGTCATGTTGTCGGAGCGATGGGAATGGTGCTCGTAGGCTTTACGGTAACGATGGCGATTGCCCGGTTCAGCCGTGAACGCAAAGCTGCGCTGGCGGGCGAGGCAAAAAACAGCTCGTAGCGACCATCAGGCCCTCGATGCAACGGCATGATGGTGGATAAGGTGAGTCG
>CAZSOR010000121.1:0-9764 GCA_964608395.1 uncultured Pirellulales bacterium | reverse complement strand
CTTCGTCGAAAAAAATTTCAACTGGTTTTCTCTGGTGTTTGTCGTATTATTGATTGGTGGATTGCTTGTGGTAAAATGGTTTCATTAGGAAACCCCCCGGTGGAACCGGGGGCTAAATATTGAGTTTTCATTATGAACGATCAACAAAAACAAACACTCCTGAAAGTTGCCCGCGATACCGTCGAAGCGGTAATCAGGCAACAGAAAATCACGACGCCCGATCCGGACGATCCTGAATTGAACGCTCCGTGCGGCTGCTTCGTGACATTGAAGAACCGCAACCGGTTGCGCGGCTGCATCGGCCAATTCACCTCCGATGGTCCTCTGATTGAATTAGTTGCCGAGATGGCGAAGGCCTCGGCGACCGGCGACCCGCGTTTTCTCGCCGATCCGATTACCGCCGACGAACTGGAGAAGTTGGACGTTGAGATTTCCGTCCTCTCGCCGCTGAAGCGGACGGATGATCCGCTGAGCCTCCGCCTGGGCGTTGACGGCATCTACATAAGGCGAGGCCATGCTTCCGGCTGCTTTTTGCCCCAGGTCGCCACCGAGACCGGCTGGAGCAAAGAGGAATTTCTTTCCTACTGCTGCGCTCATAAAGCGGGCCTCGCCGCCGACGCATGGAAAGATCCGCAAACGCAAGTCAATCTTTTCACCGCCGAAGTATTCGGAGCGGACTTCAAAGACATATAGTTTTTAAGCGAGAGACTCCGGCAGTAAATCTTCAACAATTCGCAGGCAGTATTTCTATTCGGCCGGCCATTAGTTTAGACGAAAAATGATGCCCGTGCGGACAAAATATTTTGGATTTACCGCTATTTACTGCCGATGGTACAAACAGCGAGGAGTTTAAGATGCGATTCTTGATTTAATTTAATCCCGGCAAGGCGGAGGATTGCCGGTTTAAATGCCTAACCGTTCGATTGGAGGAAGGTTTGTGCTGAGAAAGTCTACGCTGATTGTGATCATTGCAATTGTCTGCCTTGCCGGCCGTCAGTCCGATAGCATCGAGGCCGGAGAAGCCGGCGCCGAGCAGCAAGATGTCCGTACCGGGATGATCGAATATTTACGGCAGCAGAATCCGCCGGAACTAAAGGCGGTTGAAGTCTGGAACAATCAGTATGGCCCGGGGCTGAAACTGACTACCGCCCACTATGAGATTTTCACGACGCTTTTAGAGCCTTCGATACTTCGGCATAGCCCCGGATTAATCGAGTCGGCATATAAGGCCTATAATCTTCAATTGCCCGAACCGATCGAGACGAGAGTCAAGTTCACGATTTATCTTTTCGCCGACCGCCGGCAGTGGGAGGATTTCACGAACAACTTCGCCGGCGAGCAGGCGGCAATCTTCCGCCGGATAAAGGCCGGCGCGTATTGCCATAATGGCGCGTGCGTAGCGTATGACATCGGCATCGAACGAACTTTTTCCGTTCTGGCCCATGAGGGATGGCATCAATTCAGCAGCAGGCATTTCAAGTTTCGCCTGCCGAGCTGGCTCGACGAAGGTATTGCAATGTTATTCGAGACGCGGGTAGCCGGGGATGGGACATTTGATTTCGCGCCGGCCAAAAACGCCTATCGACTGGATGGGCTGAAAAAGACGATGTTAAGAGATAAAATGCTGCCGCTACGAAACTTGATCGCGACAACCCCCGGCGACGTGCTGGCTACCGATCGGACCGAAGCGGTACTGGGTTTCTACAGCCAATCTTACGCCCTGATACGTTTCCTGCGGGAATCCGGCGGCGGCGAAAGACTGGGTGATTATCGCCGGCTGCTCGCGGACGGCCTGCGGGGAAACTGGCCGCTCGATGAGGTGAGCAAGAAAATCGCCGCCGATAGAAATATCCCACGAAATATCCTCTGGAATCATCTCGTTAGTCTGGTATTATTTCACGAGTATATCGGCGATGATTATGAGCCGGTCGAGAAAGAATACCTGGCCTTCTGCCGGCAAATTGTCGCTGATGAGCCAAAGCAATAAAAACAATACGAGACACCGCCCTAAGGCGCAGCATAGGAAGAATAAATGCCCGAAAAGTATCCGGCACCTCTCATTTTAGCATCGGCTTCACCTCGGCGCAGGCAGTTAATGACCGAAGCCGGCTACGAGTTTATAGTAGTGTCGCCGGAAGTCGACGAATCAACTTTTAATGCGGAGAAGGCGAATCCCGTCGAATACGCTGAACGGCTGGCGCTGGCCAAGGCGAAAAGTGTCGCCTGGGAGCACCCGGACTCATTTGTAATCGGCGCCGATACTATCGTGGATTTTGCAGGCCGGATCATCGGCAAGGCCGCCGATGCCAGAGAGGCCGAGCAGATTACCGGAAAACTCTTCAGCGCGCCTCACAAGGTAATCACCGGTGTGGCAATTGTCAGGCTCAGTGACGGGGCGGAGCTGGTTCAGAGTGACAGCACGACCGTTTATCCCAGGAAAATGACGCCCGGGCAAATCGCGGAGCACATCAAAGGCGGCTCTTGGCGGGACAAAGCCGGCGCGTATGCCATACAGGAGACCGGCGACGAATTCGTCGAAAAAATCGAGGGTAGCCTGACAAACGTAATGGGCCTGCCGATGGAACTGCTCGAATCGCTCCTTGCCCGACTGAAAGTGTCTTTTGAATAATAACAAAAGGGCCGCGAGCGCGATGCTCACAGCCCTTTGATAACTTTAATGTGCTTTAATTCCACAAGACCGACCCCGACGTTTATGGCCGAAAGTATGCATACACGTCTTCTTAGACTTCTTCGACTTCTTCGATGAGATGATTCGAACTTCGTCGGTCCCGGATACTATCGTTCCGTCGTTAATTTGGGCCGTCAGCGTAGCCTCTGTGCTGTCCTGATCCAGGTCCAGCTCCTGCGTCCTGAAATGGAACATCATATCATCGTCGCCATCGTGATCGACGTCCGCGAGCTTCCAGCGTTTGGACGCTGCTCCGGCGAATTCTGCAGTGGCCGGGTCAATCGTTGCGGCATCGAAATTATCCGTCGTCAAGACCGCGACCGGCACGACCCCTTTGGACTTGAGATTGATGCTGTTTTGATCGCTGCCGGGCTTGATGTCAATCTGCACCTCTATAGGGCCGCCACCAGACGTGTCAACTAAGTAGATTGGCACGTTACTGGCGCTACTGGAGAATATAAGAAGGCTAACGGTTGTCCCATCGGCATAGGTTACTTCCAATGTCCCGCTGCCGTCCACGGTGAAAAAGTTGCCCGAAGGATCTATCGTACCGTTGTCTACAATAAAGCCAGTACCATGTACTGTCACAGTAGAACCGTCGAATACGGCTATTCCGTCCTGATCAGCTATACCACCGTAGATGTTGACGAAACTGCCGGCGTAAGCATCCACATAGTGCACTATGGCGTTAGCGAGAAGATTGAGTGTGGCCCCGTTGTCAACGTACACTCCATAGTAAATTTCAGCATTCAAATCAACAGGTGTGTTACCCGCGGTTACAAACAAGTAGTTCTGGGAGACATCAATCTGCTCGGCCACAGATGCTGGTGCGGCACACAGCAAAATCGCCAGAATGCACGATACAATTGTAGTTAATTTGACCTTGAGACTTTTTTTCCGCTTTTCCATCGCTCCACTTCCCCCAAATAGAGCTTACCGGTTTCTATTAACGAGATAACATCAATTAAAACACCGTATCGGAGGCGGTTGTAATTATTTCAAGCCTGATCCTTGTAATGAAAGAAATGTCCTTGCAGAACAACTCATTTAACAATTCCCCCTTGTAAAATGATCTTGCCTATATAAACAATACGGAATAATCCGGCTAAAGCAAACCATAATTACCTAATAATGATACTCTCTACAAGACTGGAATTACTATAGGACCAACTAAATCCCAAGAAACACGAAAAAAAGGTGAAAATCAACCATTCGACCCGAATAGAACGACTGCAGGGAGGTTTCAGAAATAATCCGTAGATTTGAATAATGACCAAAGGGCTGCAAGTTGACGCTCGCAGCCCTTTGGTTAAAAATATTTACGCTAAACGCACGTTAAAGATTAAATCCTACTTCTTACGTTTGTCGTGGGGAACTCGGATTTCCACTATCGCTGTTGATGAATTATCGGCGTCATCGGTGGCAGTAATCGTTACGGTATAAGTCCTGCCATCACCTGAGCCTGACCGCTCGGCACGTAATCTAAGCTGAATTTCCCCTGTTGTACTATCAACCGAGTCAATTACCCAGTCGTCTTCATCGAATTCGTTGCTTGTGACCTCGACATCCAATGTGACAGGTCCGCCGCTGTTGTCCTCAGCATTGGCCTGAATGGTAATGGGAATGAGCTGGTGATTCGGGGGCCACAGCATCGTCTTGTTGGCGGTCGGTGCCAGCGTTGGTGCTTCGGTGTCGGAAACATTTACGGTTACCGCTACTCCAAATTCTGAATTCACACCATCACTGACTGCGATAACTAACACGTTAGGCCCCAGTTCAAACGGTGCAGTACCGCCGGTGCCTGTTAGTTCAGCAATGCTTACCGAATCACCACCGGCTGGAGGTGTGACAGTGCCGGATTCAAGCACAGTAGCGCCCTTAAGCCAGTTGTATGTAAGCAGATCCCCATCAAAATCAGCCATCTCCGCACCAATTGAAATTGGATCGCCAATGCCAACCACGATAGAAGTAGTAGTGGGTGTTACCGACGGTTGTGAATTGAAGACTGACAGGTCCATCAGGTCCGTGCTCAGAAGAAGCCCGTCACTTACCTCCAGCGTCAGGGTATAAAGTTCTGAATATACGCCGAGTAGATTGAAAGCAGTAATTCCCGCCAGGTCAAGTGTGACCTCGCCACCATCAGGTACAGTAGTCGGTCCCTTGAGTTCCGTGCTCCCATCAAGCCATCGGTACGTCAAATCATCCCCGTCACCATCTGTAGCTGTGCCCAGCAAGACGGTTATGGACTGTTCGGAGGTAAATATACTAACGTCTTCGCCTGCATAAGCGGTAGGAGAATTGTTCTCACTGCCCGTGCTATCAAATTGAATGTTGGAAGTCGTGGAGAAAGTAAGTGTCGTCGTGGCGGTATCACCTTCGTATGTGAAAGTCAAGTCTCCATTCCAACCATTTGTACCATCATCAACGACGACCTCGTTGGTGACTGAATCGTAGTGTCCTGCGCCCAAGGTAGTAACAAAGCTGTCATAAGTACCGTAGATCGTGATACCAACTCCCCCCGGTGCCGAAATTGTCCCGGCGACTGTACCGCCTTCCATATTGAGTGTGCTGCCGACATATGCTGATACACTACCTGCCGAGGAATCGGTATGGAAATTCACCGTGCCGCCATCATTTATGTAGACGTCATAGCTACCAGAAGCGTACAGGTCGACTGTTACGCCCGTTGTCACCCAGTAGTACCCGTCGCCTGGTGGATCGTAAATCGGCCCAGAGTCGTATACGAAACCAGCCCTGCTGGCCGGCGCGGCACATAGTACAGCCGCAATAACAGCCCATAAAATTGTTGATAAACCTGCCTTTTTCCATTTTCTTGTGCCTTCCATAATTCTACCTCTTCAAGAAAAATAAATAAAACGATTCTTGCCCCTGCCTTGCAGGGCACCAGATAAAGATATTATCGGCCAAAGTGGTTTTTCTCCTCCACTTTTTTAAAAGAGAGGATTCTCTCATTTAATTGGAAAGTAGCAGTTTGTAAGATGGTTTGCAAGGAAATTTTGATGCCAGTGACAACCCTATGGCACTCCGTCCTAAAAAAACTGCTGAAAAAACGATAAATCGCGTTTTTTAAGGTTAATAACGGAGGTTCTCGCCATGAAGAGCAGCCGGAATCTACGTGGGACACTCGGCAGAGACAATATCGGACGTCACGTCCTTTTTTCAACACTTTTTTAACAAAAAAAATAAAAAGATTTTCAACAATGGTACTGTTTGGAAAAAACTGGAGTTTCCCGGCAAAGTCGGCTTTCAGAATAGTCGATAAAGTGCGTAAACACTGTATTTTCTATCTTTTGAGGATGGGTATAATGAAAAACAAGGGTTTTACACTCGTTGAATTAATAATAGTGGTAACAATTTTAGGCATCATGGCGGCGATTGTTATACCCACCTTCCAGGGCAATGTTGCAACAGCCAAGGAATCAGCTTCCAAAACCAATCTTATGACAATTCGAACCCAGCTTGAACTATACAAATTGCAACACAACGGAATACCGCCGGGATACGTTGTTAATATTGCCGGTGTCCCTGAGGGTGCCCCTATCGCAACGGTGTCGCTTCAACTAATCGGGACTACCACCGTGGTCGGCCAGGCCTCGCCCAGCACGGTTCCATCCAATCCTTTCCTCTACGGGCCTTATCTGAAGAAGATCCCCTCGAATCCTTTTAACAAGCTCTCGACCATCGCCTACGTAGCCGCGGCGACCGCCTTTTCCGCCGAGGTGGACGGCACATCCAGCGGATGGCTGTACAAAAAAGAAACCGCCGAGATCGCGATGAACTGGACCGGCACCGACAGCGAGGGTGTCAACTATTACGATTATTAATGCGGTTAATACACACCTAAGCCGGGAGCCGCTACCAGGGGAAATAGCAGATATAGTGCCGGTAGAACAAGCCAATCGAGCGCATCGATATTATCGCCAGCGCCTGGACAGCGAGATTTGCCAGCAGATGTAATCCTATAACGAGATTATCGCTGCCGATGAGCCTGCCGTAGCCGATGGTTCTCAATTGCAGCTCCCATGCTAATAAGAACAGACCCGCTACGAGAAGGTAAGGCCAAAAAGCCCTCGCGATAGGCTTGAAAATATAATCCGGCCGGAAAACCATCAATACATCCCCGCCCGCCGAGAAGGTCAGAATGGCCATCGGAAAAGCGAACAACCCGACAATGCTCAAAACCTGTGATACGACGCCGGTACTTCTCGATATCGAAGTGAAAATAATGCTGGGCAGCAGGACGGCAAAAAGACCAACCGCAAAAATGGTCAAAGACTTGATAATGTTCCAGATATAGCCGAACAGTCCGCCCATATAGACGTCCGGCAGCTCGTCGGTCTCGTTCGCCGTCGTGCAGATGATTTCCATATAATACCAGAACAAACATCCCCATGCGGACAGCGTTACTACCAGACCGACCTGGGCCTGAACCCGGAACATGCCCATATTAAAAGAATAATCCGTGTGGCCGGTAAAGAACTTAAAGCACACCGCGGCGGTAACAAAAACCAGCCCGGTTGCATTCTGCGGCCTGACAAACAGCTTCCAGCTATCAATAAATACCGCACGATAAAAGCCGGGCACAGGCTCGGCTTTTTCCGCGGGCGGCTCGACCTTTTTGGGCGTCTCTTTGTCCTCGGATGGAATGATGAATCGTTGCCCGCAGGATGTGCATCGCGCCTGCCTGCCGCTGTATTTGTCGGCAAAGGCAATCAGCTCATCACAATTCGGGCAGTTGAAGCGAATCGTCATATCATCGTGTCGAGTATATAGTATTTCCTTTTCGCGCGATACAAAATAGAGGCCGGAAGTCCCTTAAGATTTTCGAACCGTTCACCACGGCAGCAGGCAACTATAGTGGCGGAAAAACAAGCCTATCGACCGCATCGCAAACAGAGCGATTGCCTGAACAGTCAGATTCAGCAATAAATGCCCTCCTGTTGCCGCGGCAGGAGATTGGCCCGAATACTGGCTCGCCTGCATCTGAAGCACGGCAGCGGCACCAAGCAGCACGGCCGTCACCAGATAAGGCCTGAACGCCCTTGATATCGTAACCAGAAAATAATCGGGTCTCAGCAACGTCAGGTCTTTGCCGACCGCCGCCGTCAGGATAGCTATAGGAAACAGAAACAGCCCGGCGAACATTAGAGCATACAGAAGCACGGGCAATTCGGCACCCATCCAACTCGAGATTAATGCCGCAATAAAGTACGGCGATTCCACTACCAGCAGTATTATAATTAATGTATATACGGATTTAGCAATGCGCCAGAGCAAACCGTAGAATCCTCCGACAATAATATCCGGCAGCTTTTCCTGCTCGTAAGCGGTGGTGTAGATTATCTCCATGTAATACCAGAACAGAAATCCCCATACCGATACATGCAGAATCCATCCGAAGGGCAGCGGAAAGTCGAAAGTTGCAGCACGCCCCGGTATCGTCATGGTGTAATTCATACCGGCGGTGAAAAACTTTAAACAAACCGCCATCGCAATAAATACCAGGCCGGTGATATTTTCCTCGTTTGTAAAAAGCCGCCAACTGTCAACAAACACCGCCCGGTAAAAGCCGGGCAAAGGCTCGGCTATTTCCTTAGGCGGCTTAATCTTTTTCGTTTTGCCTTTGTCTCCGGAAGGGATGATAAACTTCTGCCCGCAGGTCGCGCAGTGTGCCCGTTTTCCGCTGTATTTGTCGGCAAATGCAATCAACTCATTGCAACTGGGGCAGTTAAATCGGATTGTCATTTTAATTATGCGTTCAGCGTTATTTCTCAGTACGCAGTCCGCGGCACGCGGCACGAGACTTAGAACTGCTGCATGGCGTCCGTAAAGCTCTTGATATTATTGGCCCATTTTTTCGCCTCCAGCAGATCGATCTTATCGTCCTTGACGAGTATGGCCAGATGCTTTTCCAACGTAATCATTTTTTCATCGGGCTTGTTTCGAGTTTTCGTTTGCAACTGCGAGTACATCTGCTCGATTTTGCCGGTGCGTATCAGGTTCGCACAGGCGTAGTTATTGTTAAGGATTTCCATCGCGACGATTCTTCCGCTCGCGTCTTTTTTGGGCACGAGCTTCTGGCTGATTATATAGGCCAGCCCGAGTGAGAGCTGGTTTCGCACCTCGGCCTGCTTGCCGGATTCGAAATAATCCAGAATCCGCGTAATCGTACCGGTCGCATCGCGCGTGTGCAGAGTGGAAAAGACAAGGTGCCCGGTCTCGGCGGCCATCAGCGTCATAGATATCGTCTCGGCATCGCGCATTTCGCCGACAAATATGATGTCGGGGTCCTGCCGAAGCATCTCTCTGAGTCCACCATGAAAGGATTTAACGTCCCTGCCGACTTCACGCTGCGAGATCATCGAGTACTTCTGCGGAAAGAGATACTCGATAGGATCTTCCACGCTCATAATCCGGCAGGCGATTTTTTCACTGATTCGATCGATCAACGAGGCAATGGTTGTGGATTTGCCTGCTCCCGTGATTCCGGTCATAAGAACCAGGCCGTGCTTGCGATGGATGATGTCTTCCCAAACGTTGTTTGGAAATCCGATGTCCTCGACTTTCGGAATGTCCATCGACAGCGCGCGGATTGCCCCGGCCATACCGTCGTTTTCCATGAAGATGTTTATTCGAAACTGCAGCGTACCGAGCCGATAGGAGCAGTCCACGCTGCGCTGAGTCCGGAGTTTTCCCAGATTGTCGTCACTCATAAGCGGATAGATGAGCTGCCTGGCCATATCGGCCGTTACATTCGGGCCTTTAAGTTTCACCAGACTCCCGTCGACACGATAGGCGGGCGGCGCACCGACCTTTATATGCAGGTCCGAGACCCGCAACGCACCGTGCTTTTCGAAGTATTCCAGCATGTTGAGAATGCTGAATTTGTCATGCTCAGCGGTCGGATAAACCTTTGCCGTAACCGAAAATTCTTCTGCCATATTTACCTCCATTGGAGTAAGTCGTTCGCCGGCAGCACTTTGTTAATCGAAAAATCGAAAAAAACGCCCTTTTACCCGACCCTGCCGGAGCCTGTTGATAGTATATCCCCACA
>CAZSOR010000120.1:0-13053 GCA_964608395.1 uncultured Pirellulales bacterium | reverse complement strand
GATTCTAATTCACCCCCGCTCAGCGGCGCCGCCGAGCCCCATGTGCAAAAGAATACCAAGTTAGCGTTAGAGATTCAAGGAGAACTCGCTACGCTGTAAACATTCTTTTTCGATATTGAATATTTTCTTTTTAACTATCCGATATATGTTATAATGGTATGTAAATAGGAAGATTTGTATGATGAGCGTAAAGAAGGCACTCAAGCCCAGGTTTCTGCACATGCTGTGGGCAGCGATGATTATTGTGCTCGTAATGTGGCTTATGTCCGTCCTGAAATGCAACATGGCAACACCCGCCTATTGAGCAAAAATACACAGGTCGGGAAACTGTATGCATGTAGTGATCATAGCATTCCTGGTTCAACTCGTAGTTTCGGCTGTCGCTTTATGGCTCGTGATAAAGCTGACAAAAGAGGAAGGCTCGCTCATCGGCCTTTTTGCCGCTGCATTCATAGCATCGCTGGCGGGCCTGCTGCCCATACCTTACTTTAGCGGATTGCTTTCATTCATCGTGCTGCTGATCCTAATTTCAAAGTTCACCTCAGCCGAAATCTGGCCGGACGCAGCCCTAATTGTAGTAGTAGCCTGGGGCCTGGCGGCACTTGCCAATTTCGCCCTTATGATGGCCTTAAGATAATAAACTCAAAACATGTACAATATGACCAACTCGCGACCTCACTATATTGTGTTTGTGAGTGAAGGTGCGGCCTGTGCGACAGTTATTCGTTATTGAGCGGGGTGTGAGCCTTGAATGGCGGATTTTATCGGTAGTATCTTTGGGTCATCGGGAAGGAAAATAGCTGCTAAACTTATAAATATTCGAAACTTTTGAAATTTTTCAATATTTTAGACTTTTTGCTTGAACATCTGCCTATGATATGCGATATTATGGTTAAGAAAGGGTTCAGGCAATGACAACTGTAAGTATGACAGAAGCAAGGCATATTCTTACCGAACTGGCAGACCAGGTAAGGATTACTGGAGAGCGCGTTTGCATTAGCAAGAACAAAAAGCCGGCACTTGCCCTCGTGCCGATGGAGGACTTGCGATTACTTGAAATGTTGGAAGATATGATTGACTTGAAAGAAGCCCTGGAAGCTCTTGAAGAACCCGGCGGTATCGACCATGAAACCTTCAAGAAGAAACTTGGGCTTTAACCTTGTACACGGATGTATAAGATAAGGTATAAACCTAAAGCACAAAAATTCATTGAAGGTCAGAGCCTAAAAATAAAGCGACGGCTTATAAAGAAAATTGAGGACCTTCAGAAAAATCCCCGCCCCTCAGGCAGCAAACTTTTAGACTCCGAGCAGAATATATATCGTATTCGCACGGGGAATTATCGCATTATCTATCAAGTCCGGAATAAGGTACTGCTCGTAATAATTGCAAAGGTTGGTGACCGAAAGGACATCTACCGGAACCTTGATTATCTGATTAAGGCATTTGAGACAGAGATAAGTTAATAGTGTTTACCGAGCGGGCGGTTAGCTGCCGAAGAAACGGTTCGGGATATGTTGACCATCCCTTCAATCGAATGACATTGCGATTCTGAAGCCGTTATTGAAGTGGATTCGGTAGCCGAGCGGGGTTCTCATGCGGATGTACGAGCGAAGCAGCCAGGAAGGATTGTAGAAAGAGCCGCCCCGTACGACGCCGCGATTAGGCCTGTCGGGTGAGTCGAGCCATGCCGAGCCGTCCGCCGGGGCACCATCGGCACCGTCGTGCCACATATCCAGGACCCATTCCCAGACGTTGCCGTGCATGTCGTACAGCCCCCAGGGATTCGGCTTCTTCCGTGCGACGGGATGGATTATTCTTTCGCTGGTCGCATCGAACCAGGCCATTTGTTCGACATCGCCGGAGTAGCCTTCGGCGGTGCCGGTCCGGCAGGCATATTCCCACTCTGCCTCCGTCGGCAGGCGAAAGTTTTCGCCGGTCTGCTGCGAAAGCCATTTGCAGAATGCCTTCGCGTCGTAGTAGGTGACGCGGGCTATGGGATGGCTTTCGGTTTGTTCAAATCGAGGATTCTCGCAGGGCCTGTTTTCTGCAGAGCCCATGTGATCGGAGCAGCGTCGATCCGGCGTCCAGCCCTTTTTTTCATAGTCGGCGGCTTTGACAAAAGCTCTGAATTGGGCTACCGTAACTTCGGTTTTGCCGATGTCGAAGCTGTAGTCGATAGTGACTTTATGTGCGGGCCTTTCGTCGCCGTCGGCCGAGTCCGAGCCCATAATAAATGTGCCCGGCGGGATAGTAACGAGCTGGAATTCTGTGCCGGCGATTTCAATGCCGGATTCCGGAAGCGCCCATGCGTCAGTAGAATGGATTAAAGTTAAGGCAACAGCGAAAACGATTAAACGGCCGGCTTTTGAATATGAAATACATTCTGGCGACAATTGCTTTACTCCATTAAATGCAGGGATAAATTAAACAGAGATTTCCCGTTTATCTCCGCTTAGCACCTCATTAAGCCTCATTTTAAGCAAAAATATAAAATCTACCTCGAAAAATCAAGTTTTTGAAAAAAAGTAATGAGCCGGGATCGCTCGATTTTTCGGTTTCGGTGAGGATTGGGGGGAAATTCAGGGCAGTTTTTTTTCGCTCTAAATGAAAGCTATTACTTGAGCTATGACGAAATGCCCGGAAGGTCTGATAAAATTGTCGAAAAAAGCGTTACATTGGGCATCGATTGTGGCACTTAGCTATAGTTTTGACAAGACACCAATTAACAAATAATGGGCAATTGAAGTTGAGAAGTAGAAGCAATCGAAGGCAAAATAGTAAATCATACCCTCCTCCACGAAGCTGAGTTTGCCGGTCGTATATAGATTGCGACCGGCACGCTTCGCTTTAATCGGACACATTAAACTAATTGTGATTAAAATCTGCGCCTCTGTCATCTCGACCGGAGGGCCGTGGAGCGGCCTGAAGTGGAGAGATCTGGCTGCGAACGAAAAGCAAGTTCAGTCTGAATCCAGATTTCTCGACTCCGCTTCGCGGAGTTTACCCTGAGCAAAGCCGAATGGGCTCGAAATGACAAGAACAAGCGCATTGATTATGCACAATTGGTATTAGAAGGGATTTGTCAACAACAGGTAAATGATATAGCCAACGTACACGCAGACCATCAGTATGCCGCACACCCTGCCAATAACGCGCTTGCTTATTATTATAGCACCGGCAAAAGCTGCGCTGACGACGACCATGATCCAGTAATCAAGACCTCCCGCCAACCGAGGCCCAATATCAAATGGTCGAACGACGCCCGCCGTACCGGTCACGAGGAGGGTGTTGAAGATATTCGAGCCCACAAGATTGCCGACAGAAATGTCGTGATGGCCTTTGAGGGCGGCCACAACACAGGTTACAAGCTCAGGAAGTGAAGTCCCGAACGCGATGACGGTCAGGGCAATAACTCTTTCGCTCAGGCCGATCCGTATACCGATAAATACCGCCCCCTCCACGGACATTTTTGCTCCCAATGCCAGGCCCACCAATCCGATGACAACGAACAGAATGGCTTTCTTCATATTTCTTACATCGTATTTTGTGTCCGGCTCAAGGTTTTCAGAAGGGCGTTCAGGCTGCCTGGCTTCTCGCCGGGCGGCATAAACCGTTAGAATAATCAATGCTGCAAATATGGCTAATAAGATAACAGCTTCCGGCCTGCTTAAGTTCGAATCATGCAGTAAAGGCCACAACAGCAGTGCCACTGCTAACATGACCGGTATCTCGCGAAACAGAGTTTTCCTTTGAACTCTTAGCGGTTGAATCAGAGCGACGAGACCGCCTACGAGCGCCAGATTAGCAATATTGGAGCCGAAAATATTGCCGATGGCTAAATCTCCGCCGTCTGTCTTTCGCAGGACGCCGGCAATACTCGCTGCGACCTCGGGCGCCGAGGTTCCCATTGCAACGACCGTAAGGCCAATAACGAGTGAACTGATACCGAGTTTTTGTGCTAATCCAACCGCCCCGGCCACCAGCAGCTCGGCAGACTTCCACAATATCACCACCCCGCCAGCCAGAAGTATGATATGCAGGATTAAATCCATCTCAACGCTTCGGCAAAACAATGTTTACGCGTACCGTGTATAATTTCCCCGAATTATAACTTCAGTGCGGATACTTTGGTAAGGAATTTCAAAACCGTTTTAACTTAGATATTCACAAGAAAAGACCGGCCTGCAACGAATTCGGATTTGTCCGTAGTGCCGACTTCGCTCAGATACTACCCACGACCAGGCAGGCATTATGACCCCCAAAACCGAAGGAGTTGCTCATCGCTATATTGACCTTCGCCCGGCGAGCTTTAAGAGGCACAAAATCCATCTTGATATCGCATTGCTCATCCTGGTTTTCCAGGTTTATCGTGGGGGGGATGATGGATTCGTTAATAACCTTTGCACATATTATAAGCTCTACCGCACCAGTGGCACCGAGCAGATGCCCGAGGCAGCTCTTAGTCGAGCTTACCGGTGTTTTATATGCACGCGGGCCGAAGACATTTTTAATAGCCGAACTCTCGGCAACATCGTTCAGGCCGGTACCTGTCCCGTGTGCGTTAATATAGTCTATTTTTTCCGGCGCCAGACCGGCATCAACCAGCGCCATCTTCATTGTTGCCGCTGCACCGTTTCCGTCCGGCAACGGGGCGGTAATGTGATAACCATCGTCGGTCGCACCGTAACCGAGCAGTTCGGCGTAAATATTCGCACCACGTTTCCTGGCATGACTTTCTTCTTCCAGAACCAGAATGCCGGCTCCCTCAGAAAGAACGAATCCGTCTCTGTCTCTATCGAACGGCCTTGATGCTGCCTGCGGGTCGTCATTTCGCGTGCTCAGCGACCTGGCGGCGCAAAAAGAGGCCAATCCAATCGGCGTAAGAGCCGCTTCGGTACCGCCGGTTATCATGATGTCGCTTCGTCCGCCGGCAACATTCAGATAAGCTTCTCCAATAGCATGAGTGCCCGATGCACAGGCGCTTACTACACAAAAATTGGAACCTCGCAGACCATAGCGGATCGCAATATTGCCGCTGGCGGCATTAGCCATAAGCCTTGGAACACAGAAGGGGGAAACCTTATTCGGCCCTTTATCCAGGATTCTCAAGTGCTGATCTTCGATCTCCTTGATGCCGCCTATACCCGTACCTACGATAACACCGGTACGAAAAACGTCTTCTTTAGAGAAATCGAGCCCGCTGTCATTTATCGCCTGACTCGCAGCAGCCATGGCAAACTGGGTAAAGCGGTCCATTCGCTTGCTTTCCCGCCGATCAACGTATTTCGTTACGTCGAAGTTCTTTATCTCGCCACCAATCCGTACGGGGTACGCACTGGTATCGAATGATCCGATAGTGGAAACACCGCTCTTGCCCTCGCAAAGTGCCGCGAAAAGCTCGTCAGCGGACTCGGCTAAGGCAGTTACACAACCCAAGCCTGTAATAACAACTCGCCGTTTATTCATACTGAAGCTTGTTCGCTACTCTTGGCTCTTGGATTGTGCTACATTTACAATGTAATCGACTGCGGCACCGACAGTCTGGATTTTCTCGGCTTCCTCATCTGGAATGCTCATATCGAACTCATCCTCGAACTCCATGACAAGCTCAACCGTATCCAGTGAGTCGGCATTTAAATCGTTGATAAATGAGGTTTCACGCTTTATCTCATTCTTGTCTGCGCCCATTTGCTCACTTATTATATCGATTACTTTCTTTTCTATCGCCACTACATCTACGCCTTCAGCACTCACTTGTTTATCCTCCCTAATAAAATTAGGAACCTATTTCATAAACTTACAATTAGTGTACAGCAACAAAACTGGGAAGAACAATTATTCTAAGAATTTATTTCGGCGGGTTATATTAACCACAAAGACACTTATCTACAAACATTTTTTTTAATTTTTTTACATTGCCATTCCGCCATCCACACAGAGTACCTGGCCGGTGATATAGCCGGCATCATCTCCGGCGAGAAAAACGACAGCCCTGGCCACGTCTTCGACCTGACCGAACCGCCGGACCGGAATAATCTGCTTTGCGGCGTTTTTAACGGCATCCGGGAGCACAATTGTCATTTCGGTCATAATAAATCCCGGTGCGATGCAATTTGCCGTAACATTTTTCTTGCCAACCTCCCGTGCAACAGACTTGGTCATACCAATAAGCCCCGCCTTGCTGGCCGCATAGTTGCTTGAACCGGCCTGTCCCATAACTCCCGCTACGGAGCTTAAGTTTATAATACGGCCGAACTTATTTCTGACCATTGACCTGACGGCAACAGCCGTCGCGATAAAGGCGGCACGAAGATTGACGTTGATAACACGGTCAAAATCATCTTCTTTCATTTGCATCATCAGCTTATCACGAGTTATACCGGCATTATTCACTAAAATTCCTATCCCGCCGTGGTCCGAAGCCAATGATTCGAGTGTTTCGGTGAGTTTATCCGTATCGGTTATATCTACACATTTGGAGATTACCGTAAAACCGGCCTTTTTTACAACATCCTCAAGCTCGGCAAGCTGCTCGGCATTGATATCCAGCCCGGCAACGATCCTGTCCTGCTTGAGCAGCTCAAGAACGATTGCCCGGCCAATCCCTCTGGCGGCACCTGTGACAACAGCCAGCCTTTTTTCCGACATCCTTGTTATCTCCCAAATAAATTCACGAAAGGCATTAATATGCCGGGCACCGGATTTACCCGGCGGTCTGTTCCAGCAAATCCTTAACCGCCTTTGAATTACTTAAATTGACAACCTTTGTTTTCCTGTGAATTCTTTTCATAAGTCCTGTCAAGACTCTTCCCGGCCCGATCTCATAGAACATCTCGACTCCATCGTCCAGAAGCCGCTCCATACATTTTTGCCATAAAATCGGACAAGTCAACTGCTTAATAAGACCTTCCTTAATTTTTTCGCCTGTCTGGTAATATTCCGCGTCGATATTGGCGATTATCCGTGTTTGCGAAGGTTCGGTAATTTCAGAATCGGCCAACGCTTTTGCAAGCACATCTGCAGCACTGGACATCATCCTGGTATGGAACGCTCCGGCGACCTCCAGTCGTACTGCTTTTATGGCTCCGGCCTTCTGGGCCAGCTCTTTCGCCCGCCGGCAGGCTTTTTTGTCGCCGCTGATAACGATTTGGCCGGGGCAGTTGAAGTTCACAGGCTCCAGAAGATCACCTTCGCCGGCCTCCTCACAAAGCCGATAGGCCGCATCTTCATCCAGTCCGATAATGCTAACCATTGCTCCTTCGCTTGCGTCAGCAGCGGCCTGCATGGCCTGCCCGCGTTTTTGTACCAGCAGCAGTCCGTCCTCAAAGCTAATCACTCCTGCGGCGTACAGGGCGGTATATTCGCCAAGGCTAAGGCCCGCTGTTACATCCGGAAGTATTCCGCTGGTCGGAGGTTCTGTCTTGAGAACTTCTAAAATAGCTGCTGATGTAGTGAAAATAGCCGGCTGTGAAATCGTCGTGCTGCTCAATTCCTCTGCAGGGCCTTCGAAGCACATTCCGCTCAGGTCGAAACCGATAATTTCGTTTGCTTTCTTGAAAATCTCTGCCGCTGCGGGAAACGCCTTGGCGATTTCAGCGCCCATTCCCACAACCTGAGCCCCCTGTCCCGGAAATAAAAAAGCCGTTTTCATAATTCTTATCTCGCTCGTCGCCTCATGGGATACGCCTGAGCAATCAAAACTCAACTACATTTGCTCCCCAGGTCAATCCTGCACCGAAAGCAACTAAAATAACAATGTCGCCTCGTTTGATTTTTCCTTTCCTGACACAATCATCGAAAGCAATCGGTACCGAGGCCGCAGAAGTATTGCCGTACTCATTGATATTTATAAAGACCTTTTCACTCGGCAATTTTAACCGCTTGGCCGCGGACTCAATGATTCTTGCGTTCATCTGATGTGAAACGACCATTGCAAGGTCATCAATGCTCAAATCACAAACATCGAGACAATCGTTAACAGTTTCAACGATTCGACGAATCGCCTGCTGATAGACTTCCCTGCCCTTTATTTTCATATAGATTTTCTTAGGATCGTCCAGTTTTCTGCTAACCGGATGGCGAGAACCATACGCCTGGCAGTTCAATGCTTCCCAGCGGTTTCCGTCCGAATGCATCGTGCTGTACAAAATACCCCTTCGTCCGTCTTCTTTTCTTTGAAGCACCACGGCACCGGCGCCATCCCCGAAAAGAATACAACTGCCGCGATCTGTCCAGTCCGTGATCTTGGTCAAAGTTTCAGCCCCTATGACAAGGGCGTTATTAAGTCGGCCGCTTTCTATAAACTGCTGCACGATAGACAGGCTGTACACAAATCCGCTGCATGCGGCGGACAAATCGAATACCCATGCTTTCTTCGCTTTCAGAGCCCGCTGCACAAATGACGCCGTCGAAGGAAAGACCATCTCCGGCGTGATAGTCGCTACGATAATCAGTTCAAGATCCCGGCCATCAAGATTTGCCTCGGCCAATGCTTTCTTTGCCGCTTCCGTAGCTAAAAATGCCGTGCTCTCATTGTCCTCTGTAATATGCCGAACCTTGACACCGGTCCGGGTCGTGATCCATTCGTCCGAAGTGTCAACCATCTCTGCAAGCTCATCATTAGTTAATAATTTCGCCGGCGCAAATGAGCCGTGACCGGCGATTACTGCACGATAAGCAGGGAGATGACCTTTCGTTAGGTTATTCATCCGTTGTCCTTACGCAAGTTTCCGAAAGATACTCAATGATTTTGTCGTTTATTTTTTCCGTGTAGAATCTTTTAGATGCTAAAATCGCATTTTTTATCGTTCTTGCCTGACTTGTACCATGACAGATTACTGCCGTTCCATTAACACCCAACAACAGCGCGCCGCCATACTCATTATAATCATACTTCTTGTAAATTCTTTTTATTACCGGCTTAAACTTCATCGCAAGCCGAATTTTCTCTTCCATCAGTTCGTGCTTAATCGCCTTAAATAATCCGTCAACAAGACCTTCGGTCAGCTTTAGAATCACATTACCGACGAAACCTTCGGCAATAACAACCTCACAGGCACCCCTGAAAATATCTCTTCCCTCAATATTTCCGACGAAGTTCATATTCGAATCGGATTTCATTAACTCGCGTGTCTTCTTAACGACCTCGTTACCTTTTGCATCTTCGGAGCCGATACTCATGAGCCCGACTCTTGGATTTTCAATCCCAAGCAGATGTTTCGAATACACGCTCGCCATTACCCCATATTGATAAAGATGTATCGGTTTGCAGGCTATATTGGCACCCACATCACATATTGTTACCGGCCCTTCGGGAGTTGGAAATACTACCGCTATTCCGGGACGATTCACGCCCGGCAGGTTTCTCATCCTCATCTGGAAAGCCGCAACACAGGCACCCGTATTGCCCGCCGAAATGACAGCATCAGCCTGACCTCTTTTAGCCAGCTTGGCAATTATTGCGATTGAACTCTTGGGTTTCCTGCGAAGAGACTCTATCGGCACATCGTCCATGGCGATAATCTCAGGAGCGTGCACGACACTAATCATACCACTTCGGGATGGCTTAGATGGTAATCGCGCCTCGATTTCCTTCTCGGGACCGACAAGAATCAACTCATCATCTTCGGCAAGAAGTTCAATCGATTCGAGCACACCGGCGATAATCTCATCAGGTGCATTATCGCCTCCCATTGCATCGATTGCTATTCGCATCCTTGAGTCGCCCTTACTTAGACTCCTTGCCGAGTTTCAACGTGATTTTCGGATTGACGTAACCACAATTATCGCATGCCGCATGAGGCAGCTTGGCCTGATCGCATTTTTTACAGACCGTATAGTTCACAGCCCTCAGACTATGATGGCTCCGGCGAGTCCGGGTTCTGCTTTTACTCGTCTTCTTTACTGGTAACATTCTTTACTACTCCAATACTAACGTCATATATCCACTTAAGACGCTACTAATCGTCCATAGACACATCTCTTAAAAACATACCAAAAACTGCTTAAATAGTTAATTGCCGCTATTTTGTCAAGCGAAATTTGTTTTTTATGCTTTAGTCGACACCTCTGAGATAAAGCCTGCACAATAGCCCATAGAATCGAATACGTCGAAATAGCCAATAATAGTGTTCAAGGCACGTCCCTAATTATTCCCAGAGAGTTGATCGATTTCATTGATAGGCTCTTCGGCCGGGATTGTAACAGAAGTGGCTGTGGGAATGCAGGCAAAAGAGAGATTCCACGCCAGAGTGAACCACGTAAAAATAATCAATGACAAATCTTTACCCTACGTGCCTGATTCGGGCAATTAGCACGGCGGGACTCTTGCTTCGAGGCGATGAGCTGTGGATGTATTATGATGCGGCGGACAGTTGCACCTGTCTAACCACGGCAAAACTTGACGAAGTTTTAGCCTTACTGGTTGATTGACATCTCAGGCATGTCTCAATTCAGGATTAAATAGATGGTTGCCGATTTCGTGTATTGAAATTCCTTTTCTTCTGTTTCTATACGTCTTCGACATCCCTTTTCGTCTTAAACCTCATAAATTGGTAAACGTCACTATTAAAATATAGTTTCTTCAGTCACATCTTTCAATTTCAAGCTCATAATGGCCTGACTTGATTCTTGCCCGATATATGGTTACAGGATTTGGATAACAAGAAGCTAATTTCATTATAAAATCACGGTCACTACTTTCTATGCGACAACCCAATATTACGGACGAAATAAGACCCGCCGGAATTGATCTCTTGCCCGGGCCGTCTCTTACATCGATAATCCTCCACTCCCCTTCGTACTTCCAGTGAAGAGCCTTCGTTGCAAGGCACTTCACAGCCAATTCACCCGGATTGTTCCTGTAGCGATAGAAATTTAGCTGAGGTGGGCTATTGTCTTTCGGGTAGATAACCTTGTGAGCTTGATAGTAGAACTTGTCATGTTCTTCTTCTACTGGTCTAAACTCGATACAGATTCCTCTGTGCTCATCTGCGTAGTGAGACCACATCAGAATATCATCCTTATACTCAGTAAGGGAAAAGATGCCCACTTCCTTATTCAGCCTCCTTTCATGTAGACTCATGCGTTTTTGTTCCCACTGTTCCAAAATAGATGGAGGTGACGAAAAAGCAAGCATTGCCTCGGCTCTGGTTGACTCGTCCGTCAGATTTGGATCCTTATTCTGCAAAGCACGAGCAAAGACCTCCATTTTTTCATCAGTTGTCGCTTCAAATGAGGGCGTAAAATGAAGTTCAAAAGGATCATTAAAATCAGCACGCTTCGAAAACCACACCATGTGGTCTTCAAACATCTCTCTAACATGGCCTTTCTTTTTTTCGTTTGACAAGGATTTGTATTTATAAAGGGAACGCGGAGTATTCATGATTGTGTCCTCGGCCCAACCCACCAACATGCGTCCAATGACATGGGATTAAATAGGGACGTTTGTCGATTTCGTGAATTCAATTCTTTTTCTTCTGTTTCTATACATCTTTGCCATCCCTTTTCTCCATCAATCTCATAAATCGGTAAACGTGGGACTAATAATTTCCCAGCCATTAACAGGTAGCTGTTAGTTTTTCCCAATCTCCTTCGCAAACTCATCGATACTGCCACTGTCAAAGAAGGGTCCTCCCACAACAGAGGTAGAATCATCCTTGCCGAATTCTGTTTTAGTCAGATATGCGAATGGTCTATCCCCTACGGCTTTTTGAATTATCGTCCAGTTTTGCGACAAATAGTACGCGGCACCGCTGCTGCCATACTCTCCAATTCCAAAACAGCATATCCATGTTCTCCCTGGATGATTTTGTGGGTGTATCTTTGCAATGAAACCATAATCAAGACTGCCCTCAGCTTGAGCCATTGCCACTCTTGATTTCTTGGCCACTATAGTGGGGTGCTCATAGTCAAAGAACACATTCAACGGGTCCTTGAGGAAATCGTTCGTTTTGTGATTCCCGCCACCTATTGATAGGAAGGACAAGTCTGTTCTCTGTGCAGTCTCAGAATGTGAACGCAGCATTGGCGTACCTTTGGTTCTTCTTCCGAACTCATGAAGCAGATATCCTGCTGCCCTTGTCGTAGCACACGAGTTGATTGTAGTGAGATGTGTAGTCCCCGTTGTAGGTTGATTGACTTCCGATTGCACGGCCGGGAAGCGGGCGTCGTTGTCTGTACGAGACGACTTGTAAATGATATAGAATTCCTTGCCGACATCATCTCCAAATACCGCACGGAATCGCCGCAAGTCTAGTATGCTGTGAATGTATCGCCAAGCACGTTGAGAAGCCCATGTAACTGGCACGCTTACCGCCGTAGTAACAACCATCGTACATAAATCCATTATACTCCCCTCATATGAGACTGCGCACTGTCGTCTATTAAATCTACGCCACACGGTGTTATCAAAATACTCACCCGGCAAGAGCCTGCTCTCAACGAAATAATCAATCATTCTTAATCAATAATCAATTGAAAAGTCCGCTCGCTCAAGGTTGCTTTATCACATTATATCAGTTGTCCAGCCCAGAACAAAAACAATCTGTCTTTCTATCTGTTACAGCGTATCTCACGGGGTTCACCCCATGAGATAACACAAGCTGTTTCTATTATTAACAGCGTATCTCACGGGGTAAATGTTACCTACGAATTTTGAAAAAAAGCAAATATTTTTCAAAAAAACCGAAAAAGGCGGAAAAAAGTGAAGAAACCGAGGATTCAGAAGGAAAAATCTGGATTCTAATAGATTTCTCCGCTCCGGCCTGCCGTTGGCAGCCCTCCGGTCGAAATGACATCGAAAATCCTAACACGCAGTACGCCATACGCAGCACGCACTACGAATAATGGATGCTGTCTCACGGAGATTTTTCTGGAATTTGCCTGCTCTTTTGCGTTTAGAGTCGTATAATAGGTAACAGATTTATGTAGAATACATAAATAAGTAAAAAGGTAAAAGGTAAAAGGTAAAATGAGGTCCAATCACGCAGAACGCAGGTCGAAAAAAGGCAAAATAATGAAAAAAACAGGTGAAAAAGAGTAGAAAACGAC
>CAZSOR010000119.1:0-13064 GCA_964608395.1 uncultured Pirellulales bacterium | reverse complement strand
ACATAGCGGCTCACGCCATGCAGCACACCCATATTGAGATTTTGGCTCAGCCACCCATTTGTTACAGCCGTATGCCGTTTCATATAATGGGCGATCATCACCTTCCAGGCAGCGGACTTGCTGCCGGTATCAATATCTTGCTGGTTCTTGTCATGATAAGACAGCATTCGCTCCACCAAACGTTCCCAATAGAGTTCACGAGCTTCCTGAGAGATATGACCAATTCTTTCCACACCATCAATGCGATCATCGGTTACGAGATTCTTCTTGAATTCACGGGTCCCCAAGGCCCATCCGCGAGACATATCTGCAAAGCACTGCTCCTTCTTAGCCGGATTGGACGTGGAAAGCCAATCCAGATACGCTAAATACTTTCGACGGCCTGATGGTGTATCCGCCAGGTGCCCGGCATAATAAAGACAACTCGAAAGATTCATCCGATCCCAACGCTTTTGCTTGTGTAAAAGATACCACAAGCTGGACCAACGCCAACAGCCCGGTTTCCCGTCATCCTCCAAGCCGGCCCGTAACGGATTCAAGTGAATATAGTTCACAAGAGAGCCAAGGTAGACATCACGTTCAACAACCAGACTCTTATAGCGTCCCTGAAAAACATGTCCCCGCTCCCTGACCGATCGATTGAAGCGATTTGCAAACGTTGATTGAAGAGACTGCATACCAACAGACAAGTTCGCGTCGGGCGTTTCAACGCAAAGGTGGTAATGGTTGTCAAGCAGGCAAAAGGCATAGAGAATCCAGCCTGCTCGTTCGCAGGTTCTGAGCAAAGTCTGCTCAAAAATACTCTTGCTGTTGTCAGATGCAAATACGTCATGGCGATAATTGCCGCGATTCAAAACGTGGTAGATTGCACCTGGATATTCTATACGCAGACTACGTGGCATAATAAAGGTAAAATAAGCACTCGTCCGGAGTCTGTCAAGCAGAAATTGCAAATATTAAAGCCTGACCCCTTTGGCCCTTTTTTAGTCAAATTTTCCTTGAAAATTGTCAAAATCGTGGCACAATGATATCAAGCTGTAGACTTCAATCTCGTCGAAGTCTATTGAGGACAAAGCATGATGGTTCCTCTCTAAGCTTCGAAGTCTCATGTTATCTCTGGATCGGAGATTATCTGATGGGCCGCGTTCAGCAAATTCGAGATGGCAGGTTGTGTCTGCTAAAATACCTATACAATCGATCCGAAGAGCTTTCCGGAAGATTGGCAGCCCTTGAGAAAAAAGCGGTCGAATCTCTGCTGCCTTTTACTCAATTGGAGGATTTTACCGATCACGGTGTGAAGCATGCCTACAATGTCCAGGAGAATCTCTGGAGACTAATTCCTAGGGAAATGCCAGAGCCGCTTTCACCGTTTGAGCTCTTCTGTCTGTTATGCGCAGTAACACTTCATGATGTCGGCATGGCGACATCGAAGTCGCCGAATGAAAGGGCATGGCAGATCAGACTAGATCACTTTGAACGGAGCAGAGACTTTGTAATTGAGAATCAGAAAGAACTCAACCTGACTGAGCATGAGGCGCTAATCGTTGGTGAAATCTGTCGAGCTCACGGGATGCCTAACCTCAAGTATCTAGAGGAACCTGTGTTCTCAATTCACAAGTACGGCACAGTTCGTGTCCCGTTGCTCTCTGCCTTCCTCCGATTGGCAGATTCTCTGGACATGACGACCAGCCGGGCTCCAAGCATTATAGGCAATAACCGAATGATGTCTGCACAAAGTCGCCAGCATTGGGATATCCACAGCTGCATATCGGACGTTCAAATAGAGGACGCTCCCTCTTGGGACATTAGGATAATATCCTTTCCAAAGAACACTTCTGATGAACACCGTCTTTATGAATTGAGGAATACACTTCAAAATGAACTCGACACTATTTATCCCGTCTTGAGAGTTGCGGGAGTCTTCTTCAAGAAAATCGAATTGATGCTTAACCTTGACTTATCAGACGAACCTGTGCGGATGATTAAGAATCCTTTCTTCTTACTTGCGGCGTTTGGCTCCAGGAATGCACACCTTTTTACTGGCAGGACTGATGAAATTCAACAAATGGTCGAACGTATCTTACGCCGCAGACTTGTGATGCTAATTGGCGAGTCTGGAGTGGGTAAGACCTCCTTGGTTGAAGCCGGTGTCATACCCAAATTGAGAACCTATCGATACAAAGTAATCCGTTTTTCGTTCCAAGACGATCCTGTTGCGAGCTTGGCAAAGGCAATCAGTAAATCTCCGCAGAACGCCGAAAAGACTATTGCTCTTGTGAATGTCATCCGTACTTACTGTGAGAAGCATGGAAAGCTCACGAAGCTACTTCTAATTGGAGACCATCTTGAACAGATGTTTACTATATCAAAATCTCAACAAGTTCGAATAGACTTTGTTCAGCATCTCTCTCGTGTATTGGGTAGTTCCCTCCCTGTAACCTTCCTCTTCTGCATAAGAGAGGATTACCTACCAGATCTATACAATCTCTCATTGGATCTACCAGACCTGTATGTCCGAGACAATACATTTCGACTTCACAGGCTCAGCAGGGAGAGTGGGATTGAGGTTTTTGAAAAGGCTTCACAGTACGCCACTGTTAAGCTCTCAAAGCATCTTATAAAGCGCGTGGTAGACGACCTATGCTATGAGGGTGAGGGTGCGGTATACCCGCCTTATTTGCAGATTGTAGGGCATGGATTGTATACAGCTCTAGGCAAACGCCAAGGTGCAGAAGCCATGAGTGTAATTCCAGAAAGTTCTTATGATAACTTGGGAAGGGTTGAAAAGATTGTAAACAACTATATCGAAGGTCTTTTGGATCAATATCAACATCATGACAAATCGTTAGTCGGGCTGATCTTGAGCACGATGGTAACGGAACAAAACACGAAGAAGAGAGTAAGCAAGGAAGAACTCCACCAACTTCTGCCTGAATGTCACAGCTTAGATAGACTCTTGTCAAGTCTTGTCCAACACAGGATAATCCGTCGAAGCCTTGGGCAATATGAACTGATACATGATTTCTTGGCGCGGCGCGTAGTCGAATTCATTCAACAGGGGAGATACCTCAGTTCTCCGGTCCGTGCCGCGATTGGTTATATGGAAGAGAATTATCACCGAACTCAATTGAGTTCGCGGGAAGTGTCATGTGCAAGCGGCGTATCTCAAACATACCTCGCTTTCTTGTTTCGCAAAGAACTAGGTAACAGTATAAACAAACAACTTAATAGAATCAGAATAGCCAGAGCCAAGGAGCTGCTCAGAAGTCAAGAACAATTGGGTGACATTGTGAACAGAGTTGGTTTCCGAAGCGCAAGCAACTTCAGTAGGAAGTTCAAAGAGATCCAAGGAGTTTCACCACTTGGATACCGCAAAGAATTTTTTTCAACGAAATCATAGAGGAAAATCGAAGGACATCATAACTATTTCTCTCTTTCACGAGCTTGATTGTCTCGTCTTTAACCATCCACAAGATATATGTTATCAAACATGGGGGTGTTTGAAAAGCGTTTAAGAAAGGATTCGTAAGATTTATCCAGATAAGGACCATTCGTCTGCTTTCTCTGCGTCCTCTGTGCCCTCTGCGGCATAACTACGAGTGCCGTCTCACGGAGACCTTGCCATTTACTATTTACGATTTACTATTGATTATTTGATTTCTTCTCTGCGTCCTCGGCGTTCTCCGCGGTAGAAACCGCCGTGTAATGGACATTTATTTATATTTTGCCCGCCTTTATCCATTTAGATTCGTATAATGTATAACAAATAGAATTGACTATTAACTATTGACTATTGACTATTGATTATTGATTATTTCACGGTGTTTATTCGTGTTAATTCGTGGTTAATTTGAAAAAACAAGCCAAAATAATGAAAAAAACAGGTGAAAAAGAGTAGAAAACGACGAAAAATGGAGCTTAAGTTGAAAAAACAAAGCCAATTTGCGAATGGGCAAAATGAGCTTAAGTACCTATATGAAAGGTGATTATGAAGATTTTCATGCTTTGAGGCGGCGAAAAAACAAAGCCAATTCAAAGCCAAACAAAGCCAATATTATTTAGCCCCCAGATTTATCTGGGGGTTGAAAGACCAAGTTGAAAAAACAAAGCCAATTTCTGAAAGGGCAAATTGACGTTAAGTCAGTATTGATAACGGCTTATGAGATATTATACAAAAGGCAGCAGCGAAAAAACAAAGCCAATTCAAAGCCAAACAAAGCCAAAAAACTGGATTCCCGCCTGCGCGGGAATGACAGTGGGGTGACCAAATACTCCAAAAGAGGTAGGGATAGAAAAATGGCGGCAGGGCAGATGAAGGGATGGCGAAGCCGGGAATCCGGGGCGTTGACGAGATGGGTGGTTTCGAGTATTGTACGGGCCAGGTCGAAATCAGGACAAAACCGTACTTACTAACCAACATGGAGAAATCGAAAATGAAAAGACGAGAATTCTTGGCCGCGGCGAGTATTGCACCGATAGCAGGAGTGAGTTCATTGGCGGCGACCGACAGCAGCGGCGGCAAACAGGAATACTTAGAATTCAGGCAATATCATCTTAATTTAGGCTCGAAGAAAAACATGGTCGGGAATTTCCTGAAAAACGTGGGGATACCGGCAATGAACCGCATCGGGATCGGGACGGTTGGCGTTTTTAACACAATATACGGGCCCAACAGTCCGACGCTTTACGTACTTCTGGTGCATAAGTCGCTGGAGACGGTAATGAATTCCGCTTCTATGTTGATGGCCGATGATGAATATCGCAAGGCCGACTTTATCAAAACTTCATTGTCCGAACCGGGATACGTGCGGATGGAAAGTTCGCTGATGGTGGCGTTTAAAGGTTTGCCGAAGCTTCGCGTGCCGGAAAAGAAATCTCGCATTTTCGAGCTTCGCACTTACGAGAGCCACAGCATCAAGGCGGCGAAAAAGAAAATCGAGATGTTCAACGAGGGCGGCGAAATTAAGGTTTTCCTGAAAACGGGATTGCAGCCGGTCTTCTTCGGTGAAACATTAATCGGGCCGAAAATGCCCAACCTTACTTATATGCTCGTCTTCGAAGACCTGGCGGATCGGGATGCGAAGTGGAAGGTGTTCGGCGGCTCTCCGGAGTGGAAGAAGCTAAGCAGCAATCCCGAGTATAAGGATACCGTATCCAATATTACAGATATAATTCTTCGCCCGACGTCGTATTCGCAGATATAGCAGGCAGCGGGACATAAGAAGCCGGCATCAATTTTGCGTTTCCGGTTTCGAGCCGAAGATACTTAGTGTTTGTTCGAGAAGGGGCAGGGTTTTGGTTGTCACCTTGGGGTCGTAGAAGTCCCCGGTGACATCCATTCGGACCACTGCCTGGCCGAGACCTTCGGTTAAAGACTGAAGGATCGACGGATCGTCGGTGGCAAGGCGCTTGCCTCTTGATGTAAGGGCCAAATTGATATTTCGGCTTTGCAGGTCCATACTTCCTGAGCCGTAAAAAGCGATACTCTGGCCGGACAGATCGAGCTTCCGAACAAACAGACTATTACGCTTTATGTACGAATCGACGTACATCCGCTTAAAAGCGTAGTCTTCCGGCCCCGATAATTGCAGTACCTGCAGGACCTTGGCAAGGGGCGAAAGTTTGCCCACCTGCATATCGCTTATCGAGAGTCTGCATGTGCCGATACGCGAAGAATTGTCGCCGAGACGGGCATTAAGATTTAAGGAGCCGTTCATTATGCCGCTCGAATGGCCCTTTTCAGGAGCTTGTCCTGATGTTGTGTCTGAGAGAAATTGTTTTAAGTCGACATTTTCAAAACCTGTTTGGAGTACGTACTCTTCGGCTTGCTCTGCTGGCTGTTTGAATTCGAATTTTCCTTTTAATTTGCCACCGTAGAGATCGGCAATGAAATCCCGGGTGGACCAATTACGCAAATCGGGATCGTAAAATATATGAGCTTTAAGATTAGTAAAAGATTTGCCGTGAATTTTCAGCGTGCCGCCGTTGAAATCGCTTTGGCAGCTTCTGAAACCTTCACCGGTTTTGTAGATGCCTTTTGTTTTGAAGGCTGCGTTCAATTCAGTTGTAATCCCGGACATTTTGAAACTATTGTTTATAAGATTGACAGTGCCTGCGAAATCAATGGATTTTTGGCCGTCATCCGTATGGGATAGATGTATATTCTCAAAATCCAAATCGAAACCTCCGGCAGGTGAAAGCTTGTCGTACAAGGGCTGAACATGTTTTGGCAATGCCAGAGCGAATCGGTCGTCGAAGATAAAGTCTTTGGCCGATAGTTGTAGGAGAGCGCTGCTGTAAGTATCGTCAGCTAAAATTATCTCCCCGTTTAGTTTTATCGCCGGCAGGTTCGAGTCTATTGGATTATTAACATCTGTGGTTGACGTGATATCCCTGAGCTTTATACTATTATCGGTTATTATCAAGGTGCCGGTTATATCATTCAGTGGATAGGGGAACTTCGGGATAGTAACGCTGTCACGCAGACATTCCAAAGTAATGCTGTAATCAGGAGGTTCTGTGAGGCTCTCTTTGTTTAAATCGGCAATGAGATTGACCCTTCCCTCCGGTTTTAATTCTGAGACGATTTTTCTCAGCGAGCCGGGCATCAGATTGAACAGATCGTCGTTTAATAGAGTCTCTTTAAGCTTTATCACCAGTTGATACAGTGGCTGTCGGTATTCCTGATCCAGATGGATTTGGCCGGTCAGGGAAATCGAATCATTGCCATACCGGCCGGCGAATTCTTTGACATTTATCAGCTCCGGAGTGAATATGGCCTTTGCTGTTATATCCGAGACAGGCAGCGGAAATTGTTCTAACTTCAATGAAGTGTTCTTGAAAGACAAACCGGCAATAACGGTTGGATGCCCGGAATCTTGTGTCGATACTTTTATCAGGCCGTCAGCTAAACCGGCTGGACAAAATTGTTCGTATAAATTCTTCTGTTTCTCTGTTAATGCCGTCTCAAGTGTTGCATCCAGCGGGACATTATTTACCTTGATTAAAAAATCATACATGGGCGGCTTGTCGTCGCCGCGAGTTTCTATTTCGCCGTTCAGGGTAATCTTGCGCTGACTTACCTGCGAAACAACATCCGAAAAGATTACTTTATTTGGATTGAACGAAAGTCTGCCGGTAAGATTTTGTAATTGATAAGGAAAATGCCGGTATACGGCTTCAGAGCCGTGCAGTTCAACTGTCAGATTCATCTCCTTGCCCGTTTGCGTCTGTCGATTTAACTGGAAATCTATCGCCGCGAATCCGGTAGGGGAGAAGGCAGACCAGAATTCTTTCTGCCTTGGCTTCAGTGCATTATACAAGTCATTGTCCAGAGGCATGTTGTCGCTTGTAATCCGGATCCCGTACTTCAGGTTCGGCCCGAAGTCACTGCACGAGCCATTAATGATTAGTTCGGTCTCGCCGTGTTTGCCGCTCAGGTTATTAAGAGTCACGCTGTTTTTGGTAAAATCAATCCGGCCGGTCAGGTGCTCGATTGCGTACGGAAACTTGTTATAGCAAAAAGCGGCATCCTTACAATTTGCGTTACCGGCCATCGTGCTTTCGCTTAGCCGGCTTAAATTCCCGGACATCTCAAGTTCGGCATCCACCATTCCATGAGGTTGGTACATGTCAAAAAAACCCTGCAAAGCCGTAAATAGGCCGGCCTTGCCCAGGAAAATCGGCCCGATTGATGCAAGGTTGTCTAGTGCCTCGTTGCGTCTCGATTCCAAATCCGGCACGCTCAGCTTCAGTGAGAAATCACGATTCCGGTCGTATTTGAGCTCGGCGGCCAGCACGTCTACGAACCAGGCCATCTCAAGCTCAGGGATATCTACAGAAGAAATTCCGCCTGCAATTGTTACGATGCCCGGCTTCCACAATCCATCTAAACGGCTCTTGGCGAGACCGGAAGACATCGTAGCTGTCGTTATTTCAAAACTATAACCGTCTTCTGAATCTTTATCGAGTCCAAAGTCCGCATCAATGGGCACTGAAACAGCGACTTGCGCCTGTCCGTTCGAAATCTTGCTATATTGCAGTGTTCCCGCTTTTAGACTAATGCGAGGCATCCTGCCGAGGTTGCTCTTGTTATATTTGATTTTGAGGCCGGATAAATTCGACCAGCCCGTGTCCAAATCGTATTGGGCGTTGAAGACGAAATCGTCGATATTTATGACCTTTAATCTTGGCCGGAGTAAAAGCACGCTGCCTACACTCAATTGCCCGTGTACCTTTTCGGCTTTGAGTATAGTGTCGTGGCCATTTTGCTCTTTGGGGCTGATTACAAGCTGTTCGATGTAGACCGAGCCGTCTGTGTGGAAATCTACCAATCCGGTTCTTATCTTGGTATTGGTCAGCTTAGCAATTTGTTGTATGGTGATATAAGATAGAATCCTGCCGGCCTCAATGTAGAAAAACCACGAAAGAGGTGCCAAAATCAATCCTGCGATAACCCACCGGATTATCGTATTAAGCATCCGTTTTTGAGATTTGTGCCGGGCCATAATTAATTATCATTTATCAGCTATTAGTTCGTTTAATCGCCTTATCGGCAATATCCCGTCTGCAATATGCCTCGTCGAATTGTATTTTATCTACAGCTTGATATGCCCTTGCCTTTGCGTCGGCGATTGTCCGGCCCAGTGCCGTAACACCCAGCACTCTGCCGCCATTAGTGACAATATCTCCATCCTGGTCTTTGGTGCCTGCGTGGAATACTATCACGTCATCGAGCTTCCGGGCCTCTTGAAGGCCGGATATTTTTATGCCCTTTTGATAATCTCCCGGGTAGCCTCCCGAAGCCATAACCACACAAACCGCCGGCCGGGGGTCCCATTCGAGTTTAACCTCATCCAGCGTGCCGTCACAGACCGCTAATAATACTTCCAGCAGATCGCTTTTTAGCCGCATGAGGATAGGCTGGGTCTCGGGGTCTCCGAAGCGGACGTTGAATTCCAGCACCCTGGGCCCGCCCGCGGTAATCATCAGCCCTGCATACAGCACCCCCCTATACGGCGCGCCGCTGCGATTCATGCCGTCAATCACCGGCACGAGAATTTCCCGCGTGATCTGACTCGTCAAATAATCGGTAACAACGGGAGCCGGGCTGTAAGCGCCCATTCCCCCTGTGTTCGGTCCGGTGTCCCCGTCGCCGATGGGCTTGTGGTCCTGCGCTGATTCCATAATATAAATATTTCGCCCGTCCACAAACGCCAGGATTGAAGCCTCTTCGCCGAGCAGTTTATCTTCGACGATAATTCTATTGCCTGCCGGGCCGAAAATTTTGTCGCACATGATTTTTTCCGCGGCCAGGATTCCATCAGACGGGTCGTTGCAGACAAAAACACCTTTACCCTTGGCAAGGCCTGCGGCTTTGATTACCACCGGTTCGTCCCTGCTTGCGATATATGCTTTGGCATCTTCGAATCTATCGAAGGTTCTGCCCTCAGCGGTGGAGACGCTGCTGGATCGCATGAGCTGCTTGGCGAATGCTTTATCCGCTTCGAGTTGAGCGGCCTTGGCGCTCGGGCCGAACGCTTTTATGCCGGCAGACTCGAACTTATCGACCAGGCCCGCTGCAAGGGGGTCTTCCGGGCCAACCACCACGAGCCCCACGTTGTTTTGCCGTGCGAATTCCAGAAGTTTGCTGCTGTCATCGGATTCAATTGGAATATTCTGGCCGTGTTGTGCCGTGCCGGGATTGCCCGGCGCGATGTAGAGTTTGTCCAGGTCTTTCGATTGAGCCAGCTTCCAGGCGATTGCATGCTCGCGTCCGCCGCTACCGATTAAAAGTACGTTCATGTTTAACCTCGAATTAAGATTTAATTTTATGTCATTACCGCATAAGCAGGAGTCCATAAGTTGAGCGATAGTTTACCAGAGTGGGCGGTTTTACTCAAGCTTTTTTGCAATCAAGCGACAGAGCCGTAAAAAAGCAGAGAATTGATTTTTATCTTTAATCACAACGGCAATTCTTTATAATGGGGCAGCGTTCTTATTCTATGACAAAGAGATGAATACATAAAGGTGTTTGAGATGAATAAGAAATGGGCCAAAATTTCGGCAGTTTGTGTTTTGTTTGGCGTTATGGTTTTTGCCGGCTGCGTCGAGCCTGTGAGGTATCCGGAGATTGTTGGTGAATTGCCGACGATTGTGTTTTCGGCACAATATCGTATTGTCGGCACATCGGTTCAGCAACGGCCTATAATGTGCCTTGTGCTCGGCGATGGATCGGATGTAACCTTAATAATGGCGACAATCCACGGCAACGAAGCTGCCGGAACGCCGCTCGTTCGTCGTCTGGCTTGGTATCTGCGGCAACGTCCGCAAATGCTGGCCGGGCGGAAGGTCGTGCTCATGGCTGTGGCAAATCCAGACGGCATGGCAAATGGTCGCCGTTATAACGCTAAGGGCGTGGATCTCAATCGTAATTTCGAGGCGGCAAACCGAGTCAACAGTAAGCAGACCGGTCTAACCGCACTTTCCGAGCCGGAGGCCCGCTCAATCCGGCAGGTAATAATGCAGTACAAGCCGGACCGAATCGTCAGCATCCATCAGCCGCTGAACTGCATTGATTATGACGGGCCGGGACGAATGTTGGCCGACCGCATGGGGCAATATTGTGCCCTTCCGGTAAAGAAACTGGGCGCAAGGCCGGGCTCGCTCGGTTCATACGCGGGGGTCACATTAGGCATTCCGATAATAACATTCGAAATGCTGCAAGCCGACTCGCAGCTCGATTCGGAAACTCTCTGGCAGAAATATGGAAGAGCACTGCTCGCGGCTATATTATATCCTGATCCCGTGCGATGAAAATGTCTGTGTAGTTGGGGATATATGCGGGAAGTTCAGGATTCGGATTGTGATTGGAAAAATCAACTCCGCAATCATCTTTCAATCTTCGGCCAGTTCGTCCTCAGAAGGCTCTTTCCTGATAGCAAGGCTCTGTGCATGCCCTGCAGCTATAGCGAAAAAATTGTTACCTTCCGGAGGGATCGCTTTACCAGAGCCATTCGAACCCCAGCCAACAATCGAACCATCAGATTTTAGTGCAAGACTATGATAATCCCCTGTAGATATCGCCACAAAATCATTGCCGTCCGGGGGTGTAGCTTGTCCATAATAATTATCACCCCAACCAATAATGGAACCATCTGATTTTAATGCAAGGTTATGGCCATATCCTGCAGATATCGCTATAAAATCATTGTCGACTGGAAGTGTTCCATAGTCATACCACCAGCCGATGACCGAACCATTGGATTTTAATGCAAGACTGTATATACTTCCTGCTGCAATAGCAACATAATCATTGCCGTCTGGAGCTATGTCCTGATCAAATTTGTTAAAACCCCATCCAACAAGAGAACCATCAGATTTCAATGCAAGACTATGGCTATGTCCTGCTGATATTGCTACAAAGTCATTGCCGTCTGGAGGTGTAGCTTGACCATAGTTATTTTCACCCCAAGCGACGATGGAACCATTGGATTTTAATGCAAGACTATGGCTACTTCCTGCCTCAAGAACTACATAATCATTGCCTAATGGTGGTTTTTCATAATTGTCCCAGCCAATAATCGAACCATCTTTTTTTAGAGCAATTCCGTTATGGCGTGTGTATGTAACTCGGGAACCATGAAATGTATATCCTCCTGCAGCTACGGCTATAAAATCAGTACCTACTGGTGGTTTAGATTGGAGATTGTCGTTGTCTCCCCACCCAACAATCGAACCATCTGATTTTAAAGCAAGACTATGGTAATTTCCTGCCGCTATAGCTACAAAGTCATTGCCGTCTGGGGGGGGCGTTATGTCTATTGTTTTCCAATTCTTATTATTAGAACCCCAACCAATAATGGAACCATCCTTTTTCAAAGCGAGACTATAATTTCGCCCTGCAGATATCGCTATATAATCATTACCGTCCGGAGGTGTGGCTTGACCATAGTAATTATCTCCCCAACCAACAATCGAACCATCGGATTTTAATGCAAGGCTATGGTAACCTCCTGCCGATAAGGCTACAAAGTCATTGCCGTCGGGTGGTGTTGCCTGTCCATCGTCATCCATACCCCAGCCGAGGATGGAACCATCAGATTTTAATGCAAGACTATGGTTATATCCTGCCGCTATAGTTACAAAGTCATTTCCGTAAGGAGGTGTGGCTTCACCATGTCCGTTATAACCCCAACCGACAATCGAACCATCAGATTTTAGTGCAAGACTATAAAAATCTCCCGCAGATATTGCTATGAAATCACTATATAAAGGTATCGTAGACTGATCATATCTATTCGAGCCCCAACTAATAATAGAACCATCGGACTTCAAAGCAAGACCATGGGCACTTCCTGCTGCAATAGATACAAAATCATTACCGTCGGGTGGTGTGGCCTGTCCAGACATGTTGCCGCCCCAGCCGACGATGGAACCATCGGATTGAAGTGCAAGAGTATGTCCTGCGCCTGCGGATATGGCCACAAAATCATTTGCATCGACTTGTTTGGTATCGAATGCGATCGCCCCCCAACTGACTATTGAACCTGCTTCGATAGCTTTAACTGCTACTGAACCTGCTAATACAATCAGTATAATAAGGATAATAACCTTCGCGTTTCTCATGCTCGCTCCTTTTTTGATACAAGAGTATTATAAATCCAATGTACCATATTATTGGACATAAAGCAAGTTAATCATGGTAGATCTGCTGCGATATTTCCCGTGAGTTTTTATGATATTTCGCTAAAATAGTGCAATTGATATGGGAATATTTAAGTTAAACAACCAGTTTCGTCCCTCAGGGGACCAGCCGCAGGCCATTGAACGGCTTGTGGATGGATTGCACAGCGGCAAAAAATTCCAGACGCTGATGGGTGTTACCGGTTCCGGCAAGACATTCACAATGGCGAATGTCATCGCTCAGCACAACCTTCCGGCCCTTGTCGTCTCGCATAATAAGACGTTGGCCGCCCAGCTTTACGAGGAATTCAAGGAACTTTTCCCGGAAAACGCCGTCGAGTATTTTGTCAGCTATTACGATTACTACCAGCCGGAAGCGT
>CAZSOR010000118.1:0-13219 GCA_964608395.1 uncultured Pirellulales bacterium | reverse complement strand
CCGTTGACCGCCACCATCATATCGTGGATGTAGTTGTCCAGGATTTCGCAGTGGCTTCCGCGCAGTTGGACGGCCGTGACCGGCTTGTCGGCTGTGATCTCGAAGCCTTCCACGCGGATGTAACTCGCTTCCAGGTCGAAGCCGGCCACAGTCACAGATCGCCTGGGCATTGCCACGAAGGCAACAGGTTTGCCCTCCGTGCCCCCGGCCTTCACCTTGACTCGTTCGTCATACTTGCCCGTCATGACGTAGACGGTGTCACCCGGCTTGGCCGCGTCGGCGGCGTGCTGCACTGTCTTGAAGGGCTGCTCCTCAGTTCCCGGGTTCGTGTCGGCCGCGCCGGGGGCCGCCTGGTCAACCACGTACATGGCCGCCCCCATCACAGGGGTGATCTCCTCGACGTGCGACCAGGCTATGTCGGCCGAGTGCGTGTTGGTTGACCAGGGATGCAACGCATCATTTCCAGGAATGTTAGTCCGCGTCTCGCTCTTCCATGCCGGCAACAGCGAACTCGGCGGCACATAAGCCCTCACGCCGCTGACGAACATGGAGTACGGCCTCTGCTTTCCATGGCTCTGTGCGCTGATGATCAGGTAGAAACGCTGCCTGGCCGCGATAGCCGGCACGTAGGGAGGGCCTGCGCTCATCTGCTTCACACCATCGACCCACCACGTCACTGACTCATGCACCGGATCATAGCTGCCACCATAGGTGTGCTTCGTTGTGCGATCGATGGGTACGGAGGAGACATTGTTCGGATTCTGGACGTGCTGGTAGTTCGGATAGATTCCCGTCCAGTTGTGAACCGTTCCGGTCAGTCCAGGACCAAAGCCCCCCTCGTCGATGTCGAGTTCCATCCATCGCTCGAAGCCGGCAGGATCTCCCACATATTGATCCTCCTGTTTGCCGTTATGCTCGGCTGGCATGAGCCAGACGGCAGGAAAGTGGTCTGGATCGTTATCCGATAGCCGAACGTCGAATTCAACGTAGAAACCGTCGGACCCAGGCAGTAGAGGCAGTTTGCCAGTCGAGAAATCCCGCGGCGCGCTAACGAGATCGCCGCCAAGACTTAGCACAAGAACGTCATTCTGTATTGAATAGTGGTCGAGCGATGGCGACTTGGCGTACCATTGGCCACTGAACCATTTGTGGTTGCCGTTATCGCCAGGCGCGATGTCAGATGCAGTGGGGCTCTCATTGATGACACACCTCGTATATCCAAGCGCAGCAGCTCCAAGAGGTACACCGGACTGCTCCGCGATAGCCGCATCGTGATAGGCGTCATCGTGTTTCTCCTTCCACCCGTCGGTTGGTGCCTGGAGCGTCGGACGGTGCTTTGCCCACATCTCGTTGACGAAGGCATCCCAGGCCTGACCTTGGCGCGCCCAATCTTTGTCGTGGTCCCGGCCGGTCGTTTCCTTGATGGTTTTTACGAAAGCGGCGTCATCTTCATACATCCAGCGGTCAACGTAATCGAAAAAGGCGTTGTGGCCCCAGGCCTGCTCGGCCTGCATGAGCCGCAGGCTCATGGCCTGCGCCACCCAGCCAACGCTCGTGCAGCACCGGCGGTAGCTCTCGCTTGTGTTCTGGCCGTCCTGCCACTGCGAAGGCGGCGTATGCTCATAGGGCCCCCAGCCGCTGCCTCGCGACCGGCCCTCACCAGTCGCTGCATCGATCCCTGAATGTCCGGCAAATACGACCCTGGCCCCGGTCCAGCAATCGCCATAGGCGGTCTGCTCATCTTCGCCGAAACTAACCTTCGGATAACACAAGCTAATGCCAGCCAGTTCGTCATCTCCCAGAAGAAGTCCGGCAAAGACGATGGGGAGTTTACGCCCGCTGCCGTGTCCGCCCCAGCCCGTCCAGCCGGGATGGCCCGCGCGGACCATACCACCCAGGTCGATGCCAACCTGGACGAAGTTCACCAGCAGCGGCTCTTTTTGCTGCGGCTTAAGATCGGTGCACAGCAACAATGCGGAGATGCCGACCACCCGCCCGTACTCCAGGCCGTACTGCGGCATGTTCTCCACAGGCTCTTCGAATCCAAAGAAGCATGTTCCCACCCAGGGCCGCTGGGTAAAGCGGATATACTGCCGGACCCTGGGTATGCTCTTAGTCGCGGCAACCACCGGCAACAGGTCGCGCTTGAGGTTCCGGGCCAGGTATATCCTCTGCTGGCGGTCGCAGAAGCTCGGCCGGAAGGCGTCCGGCGGCTGCGGCTCGCCCACGCAGGTCAGAACCGCAGCAGTGCGGATCGGGCTGCTGTCATCCACGCCACGCTCGATCTTGTTTCGCAATTGGGCACCGAGCACCAGATTCTTGGGCATGCTGATCGTCGAGATAAGCGAATCGCCGGGATTCATCGTCACCGGTAGTTTCTGAATGAGCGATGGGGTGAACCAGTTTCGCACGCCGCTGTCGTAGGCGACTTCCATTTTGGCTGGAGGATTGAGCATGAAACCGTTGCGGACGCGATGGGCTTGCTTGCGCTGCCTGTCCATGCTGTCCAACTCGCGTCTGGGGATTTCGCTGCCGTAAAGCGGCTTAGGGTCAATCGCCTCTATAGTCACCGGCTCAACGACATACCAGTCGCCGTTAACGAACTGCCCGACGCGAGCCGGCGTCTGAAACGTCCAGGTAATTCCGTACTGCGAAACGCTCCCCTTGAGCGGCAAGTCTTCGAGTTTGGGTCTCGCAGGTGCGTTTTCTTCGGTATAGACGATGACGGGGCGGAGTTGTTTCATCTCCGCGGCGACGGCTCCTTCTTCGTACGGGTCGGCCTCGATTACGGCCGGAACAGTCACCGGGCCGCCCAGAGTAACGGACAGGTCGGCCAGCCAGATTGTCTGATTCCTGCCCCTGTCCTGGTCACCCCGGATGGCCAAGGCGCTGAAGCCATTCAAACCCGTCTTGCGGGAGTCCACCGCATTAACCTGCCTGTCGTTGTGAAAGATCTGCAGGCCCACCTCGGGATCGAAGTCAAAGGTAAACGCTTTGGCCTGCACGCCGGCAGACTGCGTGACAGCGAGCTGCGCCGTAAGGCGTCCTGTGGACTGCTCGCTCCAGACGGGGGCCGACAGAACCGCTACGGCCGCAATGCACAAACCGAATACTGATGCGTGTTTCAACATGAGTCCTTCCTCTAATTTGGATACTCCGCAGGACGCCTTACGGCGCTGCGATAATATGAGCCGGAGCACAATCTTAACGGGTTCAAATTCTAACCGGCGGCAAGGCAACTTTCAACCGGGGATTTCTGGCGATGACCAATTTCCCCCATGCTTTAGCTGTAAAAGTGGAGGTTTATAACAATTAAGCCATGAACACTGGCTGAAATGTCGTAATGAGGATACCTAAACAAATTGTGAAACAGAGATTTTTAGTATTTAGCTTTGAACTCTTCATAGGTGGCCGTTATGCACCGAATTCATTGTGATTGTTGGGCGTTCAGGCCTTGAATTCACTGAGACCAATTGACATCGATGTTATTGCGTGTATACTTTAGTTTATGTTAAGAGTCAATCATTCAATTATCAATGACTTCTCTGTTCAAGCAGCAGTCATGCTTGTGCTAATTTGCAGCCCGGCACGTCTCATAGGGCAGCAAGCCGGATACGGATCAAGCAATAGCGGGACCACCATCTGTCCGATGGTGGTTCGACCAGCGGCGGTGCCTGCCGGCGCAGCCGTCAAGATGCGTTATACATTGAAGGCCGTTAAGCCGACAAGAACTCCCTTTAAGGCCTTTGTACATATCATTGACGACCAACGGCGTATGATCCTGCAGGACGACCATACACCGCCCATTGGCACATCTACTCCAGGCTGGCAAGGAACTATCACGTACGAGCGACGTCTGGTGGTTCCGGCCCACATCGAAAACGGTCAGTACCGAATTGTCATGGGACTTTACGGTGATTCCGGTCGGGCACCACTTAACGCAGGGCAGGGAGTTTCCTCTTTGGGAGGTAACAGCTATCAAGTCGGTGCTTTGAAAATCGATTCCCAGGCCCCCTGTCCGCCGGCCGATACGGATCAGGCTCCCAGCCTGGATCTCTCGGACTTCCACCTGAGCTTCCGTGAAGAATTTGACGAACCATTAGATGTATCAGCCTGGGGACCGGGCACCCGCTGGATTGCCCACACTCCCTGGGCCGGTGACTTCGGAGATGCCCGCTTTGCCGATCCCGGTAGTAACTTCCCTTTTACCGTAAAAGATAGTATCCTCCGCATTGAAGCCAGGAAAGACGACGCCGGGAAGTGGTCGTCCGGGTTGCTGGCCTCCAACGATCCGCTGGGCAAGGGCTTTTCTCAACAATATGGTTACTTTGAAATGCGGGCTAAATTGCCGCCGGGCCCGGGAGTCTGGCCGGCCTTCTGGCTTTGTTCCAGCTATAACCGCAAGGACAAGACCGCAGGCCTGGACGGTTCCGTCGAAATCGATGTTCTTGAATATTACGGTCGCACCCCCAGTTCCTTCACGGCAACGATCCATGTCTGGCGCCCGGAACCGCACCGTAGCAAAGGCTGCACCATCACCACCAAATCCAATGAGGCCTCTGCCGGATTCCATAACTACGGGTGCCTGGTCGATTCGCAATGGATCACCATGTATTTCGACGGCATCAAAGTATGGCAAGGCAAAACGCCGCCTGAGCATAACAAACCGCTGATGCTGCTGCTCAATCTGGCATTAGGCCCCGGCTGGCCCATCGACAAGACCCCGAATCCATCGGTAATGGAAGTGGATTATGTGCGGGTCTATGCAAAGACTGGGAACAAGTAAAAAGCTGGCAGCAAAATACGATGCTGAGTGCCACACATAAAAGGGGGGATAGGGCTGGAAAAATGAGGTATAGAAGTCGACTTTGCTTTCGCCTTTCTTTCACCACCTGCCGGTGTGCTATCAGTGGCGCGAGAATCTTTTTGCACAGGATAGGATTTCCAGCTATACTTACCAGATATGTGATTGGTGATGTTGGTTATAATGATTAAAGATATCGAGCATGATAAACACGCTCAACTGGTAATGGAATGGATTGAATGCCTCAGGATGTCTGTAACCGGATATGAGAAAAGGGGCCTATGAGAAGTGTGATGCCTATGCCCCGTTGAATTTTACTCAGCAGGAGATCAAGTATGTGCAAAGAAAGAGTTGGACTAAACCGGCGGCGGTTTCTCAAAACCGCAGTGAAGGCCAGTGTTTGCCTGGCGGTGCCGCAAATAATTCCAGGCACGGCGTTAGGCAGGAATGGCAGCGTAGTCCCCAGCGAACGAATAAGGCTGGGCGCCATTGGGATCGGGAATCGCGGCCGATACGACCTGGGCTGCTTCCTTCGGGAGCCTGATTTGCAGTGCGTTGCCGTCTGTGACGTACGGGGCGACAACCGCAAGCGTGCCAAGGACATGGTCGATGCCCAGAACGGCAACAAAGACTGCACGCCGTATATCGACATGCGCGAGCTGCTCGCCCGCGACGATATCGACGCCGTGCTGATAGCGACTGGTCCGAACTGGCACGCGACGGCCGCTACAATGGCGGCTAAGGCAGGCAAAGATGTCTACTGCGAAAAGCCCTGCACGAAGAACATCGCCCAGAGCCTGGCTCTGGCGGATATCTTTCGCCGCACGGCCCGCGTGTTCCAGGCCGGTACACAACGTCGTAGCCTGCCGAACTTCGCCTATGCGATCGAGCTGGCCCGGACCGGCAAGCTCGGGCCGCTTAAGACACTCCACGCTCACCCCGGTGGCCTGGGAACTAAGATGAGCGGCTGGCTCCCGGGTGAGGCCGAACCGCCCCGAGAGCAGGTGGACTGGGACATGTATCTCGGGCCGGCCGCCTGGCGACCCTACACCCGCAAACTCATGAGCGCCTTCCATTTCGAAAAAGGCGGTGGGCTGGTCGGAGGCGGTTGCCTCGAATGGGGCTCCCACTGCGTTGACCTGTGCCAGTTAGCCAACGATGCCGACGACACGGCGCCCGTGGAGTACGAGCCGGTCAACGGTCAGTTGCACGCCCGCTATGCCAACGGTGTCAAACTCGTCATGCGTAACGATGGATGGCTGCCGATGGGCTCGTGTCCGGTCCGTTTCGAAGGCGAAACCGGCTGGGTCGAGACCGGCGACGATGCGGAGTTCGGCGCGAGTTCCCAATCGCTGCTCCTTAGGAGAGGGACCAAGATACCGGGCTACCCCGCCGACTTTCACGTCCGTGATTTCCTGGATTGTGTCAAAACGCGGGCGCTGACCCGGGCCAACGCCGACGCCGCGTGCTGGGCGCATATCGCCTGCCACGCAGCTAATATCGCCTTGTTCCTTGATCGCAAGGTCAAGTATGACCCGAAGAAGAATGAATTCATTGGCGACGAGCAGGCCAACCGGTTACGTTCCGAGGCCCTGCGGGAACCATGGCGGATTTAGCGTCCGATCTTTCGAAAGAAACCACCTAAACTATGAGGACAATCATGATAATAAAGAAACGATATTTCTCCTGGTGTGTTATTCTCATTATAGTCGCCTTGTCGACCGGGATCGTTGCTCAAGATCGGTCGGCTACGAACTTCAAACAAAGCGACTTGATCGCTGTTCTGCAGTCAGATGCCCCCAAGGGTGAGAAAGCCATCACCTGTAAGCGATTAGCCATCTATGGCACTGAGCAATCCGTCCCCGTCCTGGCGCCGCTATTGGCGGACAAGGAACTGTCATCGTGGGCTCGGATCGCGCTCGAAGCAATCCCCGGACCCGCCGCCGACGCCGCTTTACGCGATGCGCTTGGCAAGCTGCAGGGCCGGCTGCTTATAGGGGTGATCAATTCGATTGGCGTGCGTCGTGATGTCCACGCTGTCAATACCCTCGTGCAGAAACTCGACGATGCCAACGGCGGCGTCGCATCGGCCGCCGCCGTGGCGTTGGGACACATCGGTGGCGAGCAGGCAGCCAAGGCACTGGCGCAATCCCTGGCGGATGCGCCGGCCGACGTTCGTTCGGCAGTGGCCGAAGGTTGCATTCTATGTGCGGAGTGGTTCCTGGCACATGACAGGACTGCCGAAGCCATCAAACTGTACGACACGGTCCGCCAGGCGGACGTACCCGACCAGAGACATCTTGAAGCAATCCGCGGCGCTATCCTGGCCCGCCAGTCCGCGGGTGTCCCCCTGTTAATCGAACAGTTACGATCGGAAGACAGAAAGAGGCTCGGGATCGGATTACGCACGGCTCGCGAGCTTCCCGGTCGTGACGTGACCGAGGCATTGGCAGTCGAATTGGCCCACTTAAGTCCGGACCGGCGCCCCATGCTGCTGTTGGCCCTAGCCGACCGTAACGATTCTGCTGTACTACCAACCGTTGAAAAGGCGGCTCAAGGCGGCCCGAAGAACCTGCGCATTACAGCTATCAACATCCTGATCCGCCTGGGCGATGTCTCGTGCGTGCCGGTCTTGCTGGAGGCCGCGACCGAGGAAGATGCCATGCTGGAACAAGCAGCCACCGAAACGCTGGTCAGACTGCCAGGCAAAGACGTGGATGCCGACCTGCTCGCCCGTCTGCCGCAAGCGCGAGGCAAGCTGCAGCAGGTTCTCATCGAGCTTGCCGGCCAGAGACAAATCAGCGAGGCCCTTCCTGCGGTCGTCTCGAGCCTTCACGATATTGATGCAGAGACTCGCGGCATGGCCGTACAGACAATCAGCATCATCGGCCAAGACCCGCAGATAGACGATCTCGTCAAGCTGCTTCAAGAAACCAACAATTCCGGGGAACGGGCGGGCATCAATAAGGCCCTGTTAGCAATTAGTGGCCGTTGCGGCGTAAAGTGCATCCCGCACCTGCGACCCCTGACGCAGAGCCGTGACAGCGAACTCCACATGATTGGGCTGCACGCATTGGCCATAATCGGCGGGCCCGATGCACTGGCGGCTGTCAAATCCGCCATTGAGAGAGCTGAGACCCCCGTCCAAGACGAGGCCGTGCGAATCTTATCGACTTGGCCGAACAACTGGCCCGAGGACAGCGAGGCAGGGCAAGCCCTGCTGCTGTTAGTCAAATCGGCTGAGAAGATGTCCCATCAGGTGCTGGGTCTGCGTGGTTACCTCCAGTACATACGCGGCAATAAGAAGCTCAGCAATGAACAAAAGGTGGCCAAGGTCAAGGACGTGCGGTCCCACATCAAGCGGCCCGAAGAGGAGCGGCAGGCCATCGCTGTCTTGGCCGAAGCTCCGATCGCCAGTGCCCTGGAGCTATTGTCGACGCTCGCTGAGGACCCGGCGGTCGCCGAGGAAGCCTATTCGGCCATGGTCCGAATTGCCGGCCAGGATATCCGCGGGGTTTCCAGGGATCAACGCCGGCAAGTGCTGCAAACGGTGGCTGAAAAATCAAGGAACGATGAAACCAGGCAGAGAGCCAGAAAGACCCTCAGTGGAGTTCGGTAAGCATGCGTACCGGGAGTTGCCTTATGCAAGCCGACAAACCGCTGATCTGTGCAGATTCCGGTGGAAGTAATGGCTACCGCACTCGTCTATGGAAAGTGGAACTTCAGGAATTGGTTGATGAAACGGCTTTGGAGATAATGGTCTGTCATCTACCTCCCGGAACCAGCACGTGGAACAAGATTGAGCATCTCTTGTTTTCCTACATCAGCATGAATTGGCGTGGCCGACTCTTGGTCAGTCACGAAGTGGTGGTCAACCTGATTGCCGCCACGAAGACAGCCAAAGAACTCAAAGTAAAAGCGAAACTTGACCGTAACAAGTATCCGACCAAAGTTGAAGTGTCGAAGGAACAAATGCAGCAAGTCAACCTCAGGATAACACTGGTCTATCGTTTTAATCAATGGAATTGATTATGTCTCTTCCAGGCGACTCACCGCTTGATTATCCAGAGGAAGGAGCCGATTAATATCGCTACCGCTACCCAGCCGGCGATGAAACCAATAATATCAACAAACTTCGGCCTGGATATTTCGAAATCAGGATGCTCGATCCAGGGTCGGCGTGGGGCCGGGACTACTCCATCGGGAAGAGTAAAAGGCACGGTCTCCGGTTCGCCGGGAGCGATAGGAGTCCGCAGACATTCATAGAAGCGGTCCAGTTTTTTCTTCTCCACCGGCTTAGTGACCAGGCTGACAACAATAGCTGTGATAAAACCGGCAGAGATATACATGATCATTTGCCAGGGCATGTAGAGCTTGCCATCGAACAACATGAACGCGGGAAGTTTCCCTGCAAGTGTCGCATTGAAATCCCATAAGATATTACCGAACAGCTCAATCCTGCTTGTAAACAGCAGCACGGCAAAGCTCAACAGAGTCGATATCCAGGCAGCTTTCGACGAGGCACGCCGCCAGAAAAGTCCCAGCCAGAATGGGATGGCCATCATTGCCGAGACCTTCCAGAATATTTCAAGGCCCTGTACAACGCTGTCGAGGCTGAACGCGAAAGAGACACCGGCTACAACAACAATCCCCGCGACGATACGCCCGACGATGGTGTAATGTTTGTCCGGCTTATTTTTCACAAGAAATGAGCGGTAGATATTTTCGGTAAATAATGCCGACGATGAGACCATGAAAGCGTCGCAGGAACTCATTACCGCGGCCAGCATCGAAGCGATGAATAAGCCGACAAGTCCGGGCGCGATCTTAGGCAGCAGAGTGTGAGCCATAAGGCCGTACACATGGTCGACGTCGATATTTTGACCTGCATAGAGCCCAACGGCACAGAGTCCCGTAAGCACCCATGCGATTGTGCACACCCGTTTGAAAAGTATGCCGCACATTACGCCCACGCGGCCTTCCATTTCGGTTTTGCCGGCGGCGGCCAGGCCCATGTTGTGCGGTTGGGTCACCCAGCCCAGCAAGGCATTGAACGAGATGACCGCAATATAAAATGCTGTGATTCCGGCTGGAGCAACGACCTTGAACATATCCGGATTCTGTATGCTTTCACGCAGGCCCGCCATCCCTCCTACCGCGGACAGAGCGAAGGGCAGAATCAAAAAAGAAAGAACAATGGTGAGTATCCCCTGGACAAAATCCGTCAGGATGGCAGCACTCAGGCCGCCCGCGATACCGTAGATAATGAAGATTACCGTCATCGCGCAGATGGCAATGTTCGGATTGATCTGTCCGCCCGATACCGCTGTGATCATGGCGGTGCTGCCTTTGAGCATCACGCCGATATTAACCGTTAACTGCAGCATCCCCATCACGGCGTACAGGCCGGCCACACTACGGTCATATCTGGCGAAGAAATAATCTCCCGTGGTAACAGCACGCATTCGCCTGAATACCGGAGCCAGCCACCAGAAGAAAGGTGTTACGAACAGCCACAACCATTGGTACCAGATACCCGATGCACCGGAGTGATATGTCTTCGCGGCGACACTGACGGCCTGATCTGAATGGGTGCCGGTGCCAAACGTGAAAAACATCATCATCAGCTTACCAAACTTTCGGTCACCGATGAAGAAACTTGCAGAGTTACGTACGCGCCGGGCGGCTGATATCCCGATTACCGCAATTATCACAAGATAGAGGGCTATGACCAACCAGTCAATCCAACTGACTCCAAACATGATTCGCTAATCCTTTCCCGATTCGTTGCAGCACTCCGTAGGGGACGCCTTACGGTGCTGCATTTTCAGACGAAACGATTCTACTCGTTATTGTCTTCTGTCCTCAAATATTCCCAAAGTTGTCCCATGCGTTATAGACAAGTATATCGGATTTGACATCGACAGCAACAAAACTTTCTTCGTGCAGCGTTCCGCGTGCTACGTACGGAAACAGAACGCAGAACGATGAACGCGAAGGCCGGGCGGATAAAAAGTTTGCGTGACTGCTTGACAAGAGCATAAAATATCATAGTATCCGAATCAGGCAAGTGAATATCTGAAGACGGAAAGTTTACAATGATTGGAGCGGATATGAGACTATCATTGCAGGATGTAATCGTCGCGCTGCTTATTGTGGTTTCGGTTTGTCCAATGATAACTGCCGATGATGGCTACGATCTCTGGATGTCCTGCAGAAAGCTGGATGATGCAGCGATAGTGAAAGAATACCGGCAGGCTTTTTCATCTATTGTAATTGAGGGTGGTTCCGAAACGCTCGGCATTGTTCGGAAGGAATTGCAAAAAGGGATTGAGGGACTTTTAGGAGTCGAAGTGCCAATACGCAGTACGCTTTCGGAAAGTGCTGCTCTTGTGATTGGCACGCCGGGGCGGTCTCAGGTCATACGGGGATTAAACTTGTCGGGCGAGCTGGCGGCGTTGGGGCGTGAAGGATTTTTGATCCGGTCGCTCAAGGTGAAAAGCATTCCCACAATAATTATCGCGGCAAACGAGGATATAGGTCTTTTGTATGGTTCTTTTCATTTATTGAGAATCATGCAGAATGGACAATCTCTGGCGAACGCAAACATCCGCTCCAGGCCTCGAATTCAATACCGGCTCTTGAATCACTGGGACAATCTGAACCGCTCAGTGGAGCGGGGTTACGCGGGCAAATCGCTGTGGAAATGGGATGAGCTGCCCGGAACCGTAGATCCACGATACAGAGATTATGCCCGTGCGAACGCCTCTCTCGGCATTAATGGAACGGCGGTAAATAACGTTAATGCCAATCCCATTTTCCTGACGGCCGAATATATTGCCAAACTCAAAGTGCTGTCTGATGTTTTCAGGCCTTACGGCATCAGGCTGTTTGTCTCCGTTCGTTTTTCGTCCCCGCTTCGGCCGGCATCCAATAGAAACAGCCGACGAGGCGGCATCGGTTCCCTGGAAACGGCCGATCCTTTGGATCCCGATGTTCGGCGCTGGTGGAAGGAAAAGGTCAAAGAGGTCTATCAATCTATTCCCGATTTCGGCGGATTTCTGGTAAAGGCCAATTCCGAAGGCATGCCCGGTCCGCAGGATTACAAAAGGTCCCACGCCGATGGCGCCAATATGCTGGCCGAGGCGCTGGCTCCCTATGGCGGCATCGTGATGTGGCGGGCTTTCGTATACGACGCCGACGTCGATCCGGACCGTGCCAAGCGGGCTTACAAGGAATTTGTCCCGCTGGATGGACAGTTTCGGACCAATGTGTTCGTTCAGTCCAAGAATGGTCCGGTGGACTTCCAACCCCGCGAACCTATCCAGCCCCTCTTTGGGGCTATGCCCAGGACGCCTTTGATGCTGGAACTGCAAATTACCCAGGAGTACCTGGGACATTCGAAGCACCTGGTTTTTCTGGCGCCCATGTGGAAAGAATGTCTGGATTTCGACACACATGCGAAGGGGAGTGACTCTTATGTTTCAAAAGTCCTGGATGGTTCCCTGCACGATTACTCCATGAGCGGGATTGCGGGCGTGGCCAATACCGGATCGGACCGAAACTGGTGCGGGCATCTGTTTGCACAAGCCAACTGGTATGCATTCGGCCGGCTGGCCTGGGACCATGACCTGTCCAGCGAGACGATTGCCGAAGAATGGATTCGCATGACCCTGAGCCGGGATAGCAACGTTGTCGGGACAATCAAGGCAATGATGATGGGATCGCGGGAGGCGTGCGTTAACTATATGACTCCAATAGGACTCCACCATATTATGCAGGCCGGCTTTCATTACGGCCCGCAACCGGGTTATGCGAAATCATCGCGATTGGACTGGACCAGCGTTTATTATCATCGCGCCGACAGTACCGGTTTGGGATTTGATCGAAGTTCTTCCGGAAGTAATGCGACAAGCCAGTATTTTTCGCCCTGGCGGGAGCGATTCGATAAGATAGAGACATGTCCCGAAGAATATCTGCTTTGGTTCCACCACGTTCGGTGGGACCACAAAATGCAGTCGGGCAGGACTTTGTGGGAAGAGCTGTGTTACAGATACCACACGGGAATCGATTATGTAAAAGAGATGAGACGGACATGGGCCGGCCTGGAAAAGCATATTGACCGGGATATATATTCGCACGTTCAGGAAAAACTGGCCACGCAGGAAAAGGACGCCACCATCTGGCGAGATACATGCCTGGGTTATTTCCAGAAATTCAGTAAGAAACCCATACCTGAATATAATTGAAATCATGATCTTTAATGCATACAACTGTTCTTAATCATTAAACTAAAGGAGCCACGAATGAATTCCGAACAGCAAAAAATCTCGCTAACAGAGAAAATAGGTTACAGCATAGGTGATACGGCATCGAATCTGTTTTTTCAAACTTTCATATATTATATGCTCTTTT
>CAZSOR010000117.1:8161-13395 GCA_964608395.1 uncultured Pirellulales bacterium | reverse complement strand
TCAAACTAAGAATCTCCTGCAAGTCAATCTGTGCCCTGTCGCGATAGAATTTGAACTGCCTGTTCCCGCAGGCTGGGGCGTTCTTCTGGTAAGGACAGGCAGCGACACATTCGTCGCAGCCGAAGAGCCGGTCGCCGATTTTCTCGGCCGGCCCCGGCGGGATCCGGCCTTTGTATTCTATTGTCAGATAATTGATGCACATCCCGGCGTCGAATTGCCCATCCGGCCTCAAAGCGCCCGTCGGACAGGCATCGAGACACTTGCGGCAACCAGCACAGTCGCCGGCAACCGGCTCGTCGGTCGGCAGTTTCAGGTCGGTGATAATCTCGCCGAGAAATACCCGGCAGCCGAGTTCGGGATTGATGAGCATGTGGTTTTTCCCGATAAAGCCCAGGCCCGCCCTGACCGCCAGCGCCCGCTCGGCAAGGGGCACCGAGTCCACGCAAATTTTGGACTTAACGCCGGGCCCGGCAAGTGACTTGATAAAATCGGTTAGCTTGTACAATCGCTCTTTGATAAATGAATGATAATCTTCATATTGGGCATAGTCGGCGATTCTACCTGTCGGGGCGTCCGCATTAGGCAGTTTCGGTTTATGCTTCGGCGGCGTATAATTCAGGCCGACGACGATAACCGACTGCGCATTTTTAAAGAGCCTGGCCGGGTCGAGCCGCTTCTGCAGATTCCTGTGCATGTAGTCCATCTGGCCGGCGAATCCGGAATCCAGCCACTTAGCGAAAATTTCCGCCTGCTCTGCATCAACCGGCGAAGCGTCCGTCACGCCGACAAGGTCGAAGCCAAGTTCGATTGTTTTATGCTTTATGTCTTGAGATAAACTCATAAAAACGATTATACTAAATACCGGCACGATTTTTAAGTCTGCATTAGTGGTGAAGAAATGGAGAACCGATAAACATGGAATCGAATTCAAACTTATTACCGCATCCGCTTCGGGGCATCATTCCGCCGGTGGTCACGCCGCTTCTGGATCGAGATACCCTCGACATTGCCGGCCTGGAGCGGCTGATCGAGCACATCCTTTCCGGCGGCGTTCACGGTTTGTTCATTTTAGGAACTACCGGCGAGGCGCCAAGCCTCAGCTACCGGCTGCGATACGAGCTGATCGAGCGCACTTGCTCGCTGGTCAAGGGTCGCGTGCCCGTGCTGGTCGGAATCACCGACACATCCTTTGCCGAGTCGGTCAACATGGCCGTCAAGGCGAATGACGCCGGCGCCCAGGCTGTCGTGCTGGCGCCGCCCTATTACTTCCCGGCAGGCCAGCCGGAGCTATTGGAATATATCAGGCATCTAACACCCGAGCTGCCGCTGCCTTTATTCCTGTACAACATGCCGAGCCTTACCAAGGCGGTTTTCGAGCCCCAGACTGTGCGGGCGGCAGCCGAGATAAGCGGCATTGTCGGCCTGAAGGACAGCTCCGGCAACATGGGATATTTCCACCAGCTCCAGTTTCTGCTGCAAGAGCACCCGGATTTCTCGCTCCTGATGGGCCATGAAGAGCTGCTCGCCGAGGCGGTTTTGCTCGGAGCATACGGCGGTGTATGCGGGGGAGCGAACATCATCCCAAAACTCTACGTCGACCTTTACGACGCCGCACGCTCGCAAGACTTGGAAACCATGGAAGCCCTGCACAACAAAGTCATGCAGATCAGCACATCCATCTATGGCGTCGGGCGATTTCAGTCAAGTTATCTCAAGGGCCTGAAGTGCTCCCTTTCGTGCATGGGCATATGCAGCGACTTTTTGGCTGAGCCGTTTCACCGTTTCCGCAGTGCAGAGCACAATGTTATTCGCCGGCATCTGGAAGAGCTTGGGATCGTACAAAAACAATAAGAACATTTTTCGATAAGGTCAAAGCGTATGCAGGGAAGTCTCGGAACAATCGATATCGCTATTTTGCTTCTTTATTCCTGTGTCCTGGTCGGCATGGGCGTTTACTATTCACGCAAGTGTCGAACGGCCGAGCAGTTCATGGTGGCCGACCGCACGATTCCCGCCTGGGCGGCCGGCCTGGCTGTAATGAGCGCCTATACCAGCAGCATTTCCTACATCGCCACGCCGGGCAAGGCGTTCGATTCCAACTGGCATCCGATTATTTTCGCGCTCTGCATCTTTCCGGTTGCCTGGCTGGCCTGCAAATACGTCGTGCCCTACTATCGAAAAACAAAGCTGATTTCCGTTTACGCTTTCCTCGAAGAAAGGCTGGGCGCCTGGGGACGAATTTACGCCGCATTTGCTTTCGTACTGTATATGATCGGACGCGTGGCGGTAATCCTTTACTTAGCCAGCCTCTTGCTGGATACTTTCGTGCCGTGGAACATCGCAGTCGTGATTATCGTCATCGGCCTTATTACTATCGTCTATACGCTTCTCGGCGGAATGGAGGCGGTGATATGGACTGATGTTATGCAATCGATAATCATGATTGCCGGCATCCTATTCTGCGCCGTCAGTTTGTCGATTGCTGTTTTCTCCGGGCCGGAACCCCTGATACAGGCGGCGATAGACAATCATAAATTCAGCTTCGGCAGCCTGAAATTTACGCTGGCCTCCCAGGAGCATTTGTTCGACCGAACGGTATGGGTGATGATTATCTACGGGGTCACCGAGGCCCTGCGGAGCCTGCTGGCCGATCAGAACTACGTGCAGAAATACTGCTCCGTCCCCACCGAGCGGGATGCGAAACGCTCGGTCTGGATTGCGATGCTGATTTATATTCCGCTGACTGCTATTTTTCTTTATATCGGAACAACGCTCTTCGCGTTTTATTCGCCGGGCGGTCACGAGCTTGGAGAGGGAATCACAAAAGGCGAGCAGATATTCCCTTACTATATTGCGACACAAGTACCGGCGGGTTTGAAGGGATTGATTATCGCTGCGATTATAGCCGCGGCAATGAGCACCGTTGATTCGGCGCTGAATTGCTCGGCGACGGTTCTGCTGCTGGATTTCTACAAGCGATATCTCAATCCGAATATTACAGAAGTAGCCAGCGTTCGGTTTCTGCGCGCCGCGACGATCGTGTGGGGCATGCTCGGGACCGGTGCCGCCCTTTTGATGATCCGGGCAAAGAGTATCCTGGACGTCTGGTGGCAGATTTCGGGAATCTTCGGCGGAGCGCTGCTGGGCCTGTTCCTTCTGGCATTTATGAAAGTTCGGCTTCGCTTGTGGCAGGGAATCGTATCGATAGGCGTGAGCGTCATCGTGATCAGTTGGGGGACATTCGCCCGCAATTTGCCCGAATCATGGCAGTGGGCGCAGTGCAACCTGGACTCGATTATCGTCGGCGCGGTGGGGACAGCCGCACTGATGGCGGCCGCCGGCATCTTCGCCCTGACGAACAGAAACAGAACCATACCGGCGTAAGAAATATTGGAGGTGTGTATGCCCGTTAATAAGTTTAGAGCAGCAGCAATATTTATAGCAGTGACATTGTTTTTCGCGACGCCGGTTCCGGCATTTGGCAGGACGGCAGTCGAATGGGACTTTAGCAAAGGTCTGCATGGCTGGACGGGCAACAGGCAGGTGGAGAATCTCTCATTCTCGCCGGAAGGACTGCTCGTCAAATCCACGGGAGAAGATCCGTGGATCGAAGGCCCTGCCGTGGACTTGCCCGGCGATAAAATAATCAGAGCAAAAATACGCATGAAATCGACCGCCGACGCCGGCGCCGAGCTGTTCTACGGCAGGGTATTCCAGGCGGGAGATTCGCTTCCGTTCACCGCGCGAACCGATGGAAAATGGCACGATTACTCACTCGTGATTCGGGACAAATTAGGCCCCGGCACACGTTTTCGTCTCGATCCCTGCATCGGGGCCGGTGCCGTAACTGTCGGGCGAATCACAATCGAAACAATCAGCGAAATCATTGTCCCCTTGTTAGAGAAACCCGGAGTACCAAACAGAACAGCAGAACGCCGGGCTTCGGTTAAATCGGGCTGGCTGGAATTCGAGCATTATGGAGGCACATGGGGCAACTTCGCTCTTAAAGTCAACGGCGTGGAAATGGCAGCCGGCTATCAGGGCGAACTTCTCGGCCTGGTTTTCGACGAGCAGCCAGAATGGCTGAATCTTAAAAACGCAAACGTGACATTCGATAATTCATCCACGAGTAAAGCAAATTTCAAGGACAGCAGCGGCGGCACCTGGGAAATACGAAGGAGCGTAAAAGCCGCCGGACAGAAAGGGACGCTGATCGTCGAAATCGATCTGAAAGCGGACAAAGACAGGGACATTATCCACATTCCGTGGCTGACGATTTTCCCCGGCCTGGGCATATTCGGCGAGCGTAAAGACCAGGGCCTGTTTGCCGGACTGGAATATCTGTGCGACGAGCCCAGCAGCAGCGAGGCGGACATCGCGACGCCGGACCATATTCGCCGAGTGCCCGACCCGGTTAAGATAACCTTTCCGCTCATGACGATTGCAAACGGCGGTAACTATATCGGCGTCATCTGGGAGCCATCCGAGACGATTGCGGCGACGTTCGATTCGCCCGACAGGATTTACAATTCCGGCGCTCATGTTATGGCGCTATCCGGCCCCGGAGTCGGTGACCGCCGGTTCGAGAATGCATTCTGCGGCCAGGCGCCACTGAGACTCCGGGCGAATCAGCCGCTGAAAGTCACCATGATGATCATCGGCGGCAAAGGAGAAAGCGTTGTCCCCGCGGTCCGGCACTATGTCGCTTTGAAGGGGCTGCCCGACGTGCCGGAACTCGAAGGCGGCTTTGATGCCGCGGTCGATCTGCTCGCTCATGGCTGGCTGGATTCGCAGATCAATGAGGACGGCCTCTTCAGACACGCGGTCTGGGGCGACAATTTCCCCGCCGGCCCGGCGGCCGATACCGCGATGTACATCGACTGGCTCGCAAATAACACCGAAAACGAAAGCCTCCGCGAAAGACTCAGCAATGAAAAAAATCACGCGCTGAGCAGGATTCCATCCGGGCAGCCTTTTTCAAGCGGCGTCTCGCACGCCCATCTGCCCAATACCCCCCTTGTTTTCGGGCGCACGTTTGAATTCGTTCAGCAAAGACGCAACCAGGCAATCGGCCTGCTCACAGGCTTCGACGCAGACGGCGTTAAACTCTACAGGCCGGGCGAAACGGATTATTCGAAAACGCATTTCGCAAAACACGCTAACGGCATTTCCGGGAGGGACATGGCCGGGATTCTCGAAGGAGCGACCCTGTCGGCGGATAAAGAGCTGATCGG
>CAZSOR010000117.1:3836-8061 GCA_964608395.1 uncultured Pirellulales bacterium | reverse complement strand
ACATGGCCGGGATTCTCGAAGGAGCGACCCTGTCGGCGGATAAAGAGCTGATCGGTGAAGCGCTTGACTTGCTCGACAAACAGACCGCCCTTTACGCCGACACCGTGCCGCGCGGGGCGCAAACATGGGAAGTGCCGCTCCATACCCCCGACATTCTTGCCTCGGCGCACATGGTAAAGGCCTATACGCTGGGCTATATGATTTCAGGCAGGCAGGAATATCTTGACCAGGCGCGGTACTGGGCGTGGACGGGAGTTCCGTTTATCTACTTACATCCGCCGACGTCCGGCCGGGTGGGCGCTTATTCGACAATCGCAGTGTTGGGCGCGACCAACTGGAAGGCCCCGCTTTGGCTTGGCCGACCGGTCCAGTGGTGCGGACTGGTTTACTGCTCGGCCCTGCATTTACTGAGTGAATGCGACCCGGACGGCCCATGGAAGAAAATCGCCAGAGGCATCACGGTAACGGGTTTGCAAATGTCCTGGCCTCAAACTGATGAGCATCGCCAGGGCCTGCTGCCGGATTTCTTCGACTTGAGAGCACAGGTTGCCGCCGGCCCGGCCATCAATCCAGGGACCGTGCAGGCACACCTGGCGGAACTCTACGGCAAGGGCAAAATATACGATGTAAAAAAACTGCCCCGCCGCGGCTGGTTCGTTCACGCCCCATGCGCGATAAGCGATATTCGCGAAGACCAGGAAAGCGTCACATTAACGGCAGACGGCTGGGGCCCCAAGCAATACTACGTCCTGATTTCGGGCATTGAAACCGAACCGAGCGAGGTTTTAGTTAATCCCGACAAATCACGCGTCGTTCGATCGGCCAAAACGCAATATCATCGCGAGCAAAAGATTCTGATAATAGCACTCGAGGGAAAATCAGTAATCCAAATCAAATAAAGAACTCGTTTGCTCACTTCGATATGAGCTTCATCGTATCATCAAGGTCTGTTTGCCGGTATAACGGCAAAAAGCTATAGGTTGTGTCGGCATTAGGGCTCGACGGCACATATATCGAGAGCCCGCAGTAAGAAGGCTCAACAGTTGACTCGGGTTCTCGAACCGCTTTGCTCACAATAAGAGAGCCCTGGCACCATTCAAAAAAACTGTCAAGTTCTTCACCGGCAATATTATTATTAGCCAAGTTAAGAGCGTAAAAATAAGACTTCAGGTCATAAAACTTCTCGCTCTCATATTCGAAAAGAGGTGAACATGATTTGGGCCGATACAGTCCTGGGGACTCCTTACGGAGAGCAGCCGCACGCCTAAAAGATTTCAGAACGGGGGCGAGTTTTTCAGGAAGTCTTTTTAGCTGCTCATTACTAATCAGAGTGTACAGCGTGTAATGCTCATCTTCCCGCATGATGGTTGCGGCAAGGATCTCGCCGGTGATATTCGGGTACTGAGAGACTGCCGCAATTGTTTTTGTGTAGTAGGTATTCGGCGCACCTACTATTAGCGGCGAGGCCATGATATATTCGGCGGCATCGGCAAAGTTATAAAGGTTCTGAATTGTCGCACGACCGCACTGCTGCAGGAAAAGGAGTCTTACTTTGCGATCCGTTTTCTGATTAAAGATCGCGACAATTTTAGCAGCTTCTGAAGCGCGAAGCCATTTACCCGTACCAAACTGCTTGTTCTTTTTACGATTCGCGGATGGTTTCCGGTCCAGACACATTTGATTTAAGCTGCTGCCATGATTCAGGAAAGTTATGCAGTAGTTTTTTGCGACCCACTTCTTGCTCACCCACTTTAGATACTTTCTTAATTCCGCTTCATCTGCGCTGTCCTCGCTTCTCAGAGTAGTTTCTTTTCTATGTGTTTTCCCGTCTGCGTAGTACAAGCCAATTCGTTTCATTCCTCTACTGTCTATAAAATCCGCCTGAACGACAACCGCAACCTCCGAGTTCGAAATTCCGTTTCTTAAGTCGCGCAGTATCACTTCGCCGTAAGAACTGAGATCGTTATCATAGGACATATAGTAAACGAATACCCACTCGTACACATTTGCTTTTGAGGGGATAAAGATTATTCCGAGCAGGGGAAGCAATAATATCAACAACCATAACTTCGAATTACTCGCAGAATTTCGCATAAGATTATTATCCGGCTGATAACAATTTGTTCAAGACATATTACGTTTGTGTCGCGATTTTATAGCAGGCCTGACAAAACCATTGTATTCGGGCGGGAAAGGAATTATTATGGCCGGTAATTAGCACAAACGAGGCAAAGAATTATGACAGAACAGTTGATTGGTATAATAGGCGGCACGGGTCTCGGCGATGCGCTGGCCGAGCGTATTGTTGACGCGGAGCTTCACGATATCGATACGCCGTTCGGCAAGCCGAGCGCGGCGATTTTGGTCGGCAGCTTCGGCAAAAGAAACATCGCATTTCTGAGCCGGCACGGCCAGGGACACAAGCTCTCGCCCAGCGAGGTGCCGTTCGCGGCCAATATCTTCGCCCTGAAAAAGCTCGGCGTCCATACCGTGATAAGCAGCGCGGCCGTAGGTTCGCTTGTCGAGCAAATCGCGCCGGGGGACCTGGTTATCGTCGATCAGTTCATCGACAAAACGTTCAGGCGGACAAGCAGCTTCTTCGGCGGCTATGGGGCCGTGCACTGCGAGATGGCAGATCCCGCCTGCGGGCGGCTTCGAGAGATGCTCATCCATACGGCAAAAGACATCGACGTAACGACGCACTCAAAGGGCACGTACGTGTGCATGGAAGGGCCTCAGTTTTCCACGCGGGCCGAATCGCTTATGCACAAGGCTTGGGGCGGCGATTTGATCGGAATGACCGCCATGCCGGAAGCAAAACTGGCCAGGGAAGCTCAAATCTGCTATGCTCTTATCGCGCTGGCGAGCGATTACGACTGCTGGAAGCCACATGCAGGCGGGAAAGACAAACAGACATTGCTTAAGGAAATCATAGGAAACCTGCAGGCAGCGACGAACAACTGCCTGGAACTTATAGAGGCCGTCCTGAGCAGCGAACATAAGCTTGCCGACGAGTATTGTCACTGTCGGAAGAGTCTCGACCTGGCTGTCTGGACCGACCAGGGGCAAATAAAAGCGGATGACAAAGAAAAGCTGAAAGTGCTTTTCGAATAGTCAAATCCATCTGCAATAGAAAAACCTGAAGAAAGGACGTTTATGAAAGTAAAAAATAATCCTACGGCAAATTCAATGCTGAAAAAAGACGATCTGATCGTTATCGCCGGAGCCGGCGGTTTTATCGCCGGGTCACTGGCCCGTTATTTCCATGATCAGGGTTTCACGCGTATTCGTGCGATCGATAAGAAACCCCTTCCCGAATGGTATCAGGTTACCGAGGGGGTCGAATCCCTGTGCCTGGACTTGAGCGATGATTATAACTGCCGAAAGGCCTGTCAGGGCGCGGTCGAAGTATACAATCTCGCTGCGGATATGGGAGGTATGGGCTTTATCGAACGCTTCCGTATCGAGTGCCTGCGGAGCATCCTGATCAACACCCACATGATCGAAGCGGCGTATCGTGCCGGGGCCCAGCGGTATTTCTACTCATCTTCTGCCTGCGCTTACAATGTCGAGCTGCAAAAGGATCCGAACGTGCGGGCCTTAAAGGAATCGGACGCTTACCCCGCCATGGCCGAACGCGGGTACGGCTGGGAAAAACTCATGTCTGAGATGTTCTGCCAGGAATACTGGGCCGAACGCGGCATGCACACCGCCATCGCCCGTTTCCATAACGTTTACGGCCCTTACGGAACCTGGGACGGCGGGCGAGAAAAAGCCCCGGCGGCACTCTGCCGTAAGGTAATCGAGGCAAAAGATACCGGCAATCAAGATATCGTAATTTGGGGCGACGGCCACCAGACTCGAAGCTTCATGTATATCGACGACTGCACAAAGGGAATCGACATGATTATGCACTGCGCCGAATTAATCGCCACACCTATAAATCTTGGCTCCGATTTCCTGATCTCGATTAACGACCTTGTTTCCATAACTGAAAAGATCGGCGGCATAAAATTGCAGCGGCAATATGACCCGGATGCGCCGCGGGGCGTCGCCGGGCGAAACAGCGACAACACCTTCATCCAACAGGTTCTTGGGTGGGCCCCAAGCACGCCGCTGGAAGAAGGCATGAAAAAGACGTATGCCTGGATCGAACAACAATACGAAGACCGTAAGGCGGGCAAGCGAACTGTCAGCTAAGTGATAGATGTTCCATGACTCGGCA
>CAZSOR010000117.1:1736-3736 GCA_964608395.1 uncultured Pirellulales bacterium | reverse complement strand
CGTAAGGCGGGCAAGCGAACTGTCAGCTAAGTGATAGATGTTCCATGACTCGGCAATCCAAAACTCAAATAACGGACATTGTGGGAAACATACCCTACCGTCTGGCCCTGGCCGGCGGATGGATTGACCAGCCCTACGTCTCGAAGCACAATCCCTCCGCCCCCGGGTCTATGGTCACGGTGCAGGTCGCGGCCCAGTTCCGTTTTATGGACCGCAGCGGCATCTGTTCCAGCACGCGCAAGATAGCTATGAAAATATGGAACGGAGAAATACCGGATCGCGACAAAGCCGAACTGGTCAGGGAACTCTATCGTCTCGAAAACGAAGACAAAAAAGAACTCTCGGGTTCCCAGGACATGATCGGCCTGATTTATCCCGGCATCAACCGGCTGGATTACGACATTAATTATGAGGGCGGCTACTTCCCCCGGCATATCGAATCCAACAACGATCCGGACATTGCCGCCTGGCTCAGCTCGGTCCTCTATCTGGTACCCATGAACCAGCGCCCGGACGGATACAATCCCCTTGGGCGCAGTAATTTCGATCCGCAGTGGGTGGCCCTGCTCGGTAAATCGGGCCGGGACTGCTTCGATGCGATTATCAGCATGGACCTGGCCGGTCTCGGGGCGTCCTTTAACGATTGCATGCTTTGCTGGGAGACGATTTTGCCGGACGTGGTCGAGCATCCGACTCTAAAGCTGGATCTCAAGGCCCTGCTGAGATTCTATCAGGAAAACTATCCGGGTGCCATGTTCTCCGGTTGCGGCGGCGGCTACATGTATGTCGTATCACAAACACCGGTCCCCGGCGGCTTCCAGGTAAAAGTAAGGACGCAAAACGCATGAACTCCAGGGGACAATCCGAAATAGTTCTCTGTGCGCCATTTGATAACATAAATATCAGGCATATACGCCTGCTGCACGAGGCGAGCCGATTGGGCCAGGTCCACATCTACCTATGGGACGATGCCGCGATTAATTCTTTAACCGGCAAGGCTCCCAAATTTCCTTTGGCCGAACGGCGTTACCACCTGGAATCAGTACGTTATGTAAGCAAGGTCACGGTTGTCTGTGTAAACGATGCGAACGCGTTGCCTGAGCAAGCACTCGCTACGGCTGGTACCTGGGTCATGTACGCAAGCGACGATACGCCTGCCAGGCAGGCCTGCTGCCGGAAACATGGCTTGAGGTACAAGGTCTTTCCCGATTCGGAGTTGGACGATTTGCCGGCAATTGACGTTGACACCAACACCGGCAACAAGAAGGTCTTGGTCACCGGATGCTACGATTGGTTTCATACCGGGCACGTGCGATTCTTCGAGGAGGTATCCGAACTCGGCAACCTCTATGTTGTCGTAGGGCACGATGCAAACATCCGGGCACTGAAAGGACCGGGCCATCCTATGTTCAATGAGCGGCAGCGCTTGTATATGGTTCAATCCATACGCTATGTCAGGCAGGCTATGATCTCAACCGGCAGTGGCTGGCTCGACGCCGAACCCGAAATCCAACGCATCCGGCCGGACATATACGCCGTGAATGAAGACGGAGACCAGCCTGTCAAACGTCAGTACTGCGAAGAAAACGGCATTGAATATGTAGTACTTAAACGGCTGCCCCGGCAAGGACTGCCCCGGCGAGAGAGCACAAAGTTACGCGGATATTAATGTTGTTATAGTGAGAATCAGGCCACAAATTAAGCCTAAATTCGAAGGGATAATAAAAATGAAAAGACCGGTCAGTAAAGCATTTGTCTTAGTCGTTATTGTTGCCGTGGTGCTGATTGGAGGCTGCGGCGGGCAGAACGAGCCGCCGAGCGTTAAAAAGAGCAGAGCAATCGCCGCTGAGAATATAGAGCTGAGAAAACAATTAGCACAAAGCAGCAAAGAAGTCGAAAAGCTCAAAGTCCAGCACAGCAGGGAAATCGACGAGCAAATAAAACTGCTTCAAACATGCCTGCAGGAAAAAAAAGAATGGCAAAATAAGTCCCGGCAAAAC
>CAZSOR010000117.1:0-1636 GCA_964608395.1 uncultured Pirellulales bacterium | reverse complement strand
CTGTGCGCTCCGGCAAGTTTTCCTTCGGGTAGCGTTTTTTCATCGCCGCGGCGACGAGTCCCAGGAACATCGGCTGGGGCTTTAGCGGCCGGCTGGTCAGGCAGGGATGGGCCTGGGTGCTGAAGAAATACGGGTGGCTCGGCAGTTCCAGTATTTGCATAATCGGCAGGTTGGGGGCTTTTCCGGAAAATATCATGCCGGCTTCTTCCAACTGCTCGATATAGCGAGGGTCAACTTCATAACGATGTCGGAAACGCATCCGGACCGAATTGCTTTTACCGAAAAGTTTCCACGCCAGCGTCTTTGACTTTATTTCTATGTCACGTCCGCCGAGGCGCATGTTTCCACCGAGGCCTTCTATCTTTTTCTGCTCCGGCAGGATGTCGATTACCGGCTCGGGACAATCCGGCTCGATCTCGGTGCTGTTGGCCTGGGTCAGGCCGCAAACGTTGCGCGCAAACTCGATAACCGCCATTTGAAAACCAAAGCAGATCCCCAGATACGGCAGGTTGTTCTCACGTACGTATTTGACACAGGCGATCTTTCCCTCGGCGCCGCGGGTGCCGAAACCGCCCGGCACGATTATGCCATCGACATCATTAAGATGCCCCGCTGCGTTTTCATCGGTAACATTGGTTGTGTCGATCCATTTTATTTTAACCTCGCAGCCCAAGGCGATACCGGCGTGCTCCAGGGCGTTGATGATCGAGGCATAGCTGTCACGCACCGATGTGTACTTGCCCGTGATGCCGATGGTTACCTTGCGATCGATCTTGCCCATCTTGTCGGCGAAATCGCACCACCTGGCCCAGGCCTTGCGTTCGTTTCGCAGATTGATACGGTCCTCGATTTTCAGCAGCCTGGCGACCTCGAAATCCAGGCCAACCTCTCGAAGCATCGACGGGATCAGATAGATGCTCGCCGAGTCTGGCAGGCTGATAACTCTCTCGAACGGAACGTTGCTGTACACACTGATTTTCTGCCGGATCTTTTCCGTCGCGGGGCTGGTCGCCCGGCAGGCGATAATTGACGGCTGAATGCCGCACTGCATTAGCTGCTTGATGCCCAACTGGGCGGCTTTCGATTTCTGCTCGCCCAGAGTTTTCGGCTCCAGGATATAGGTCAGCGCCACGAAGCAACTGCTGTTCGGCCCTTCTTCGTAGGCCAGCTCGCGCATCGCCTCGATGTAGTAGGCATTTTCCAGGTCGCCGACCGTGCCGCCGATCTCGACGAAAATAATGTCGGCGTCGGTTTCCATGGCCAACTGGCGCAACTTCAGCTTGACCTCGCCGGTGACGTGGGGAATCATCTGGACGTCCCTGCCGAGATAGTCACCGTGGCGTTCCTTGTTGAGAATCGAGCTGAATATCTGGCCGCTCGTGGCGAAATTCGCCTTGCTCAAATCCTGGTCGAGGAGCCTCTCGTAGGTGCCCAGGTCCATATCGCATTCCATTCCGTCATCGAGCACGAAAACCTCGCCGTGCCGGAATGGATTCAGCGTGCCCGAGTCGATATTCAAATAGCCTTCGAGTTTGATCGGCGCGACTTTGATGCCCTTGTCCTGCATCAGCTTTGCCAGACACGAAGAGAATATCCCCTTGCCCAGCCCGCTCATCACCGTGCCCACAACAAACAC
>CAZSOR010000116.1:0-13451 GCA_964608395.1 uncultured Pirellulales bacterium | reverse complement strand
GCTGGCAAGCTGTCTACTGAAATCCGGCTCCCGTCTCGATATTATTGCGCGAGAAGAAACAGTCCGATCCCTGCGGAAAGACGGCCTTGTCCGAACGGGGATTTTCGGGGAATATCACGCCGGACCGGCGGCATTCGGTTGCTTCGCATCGCTGGATGATCTCGACAAACAAGCCCGCGATTACATTCTTGTCTGCACAAAATCTTTCGACTCATTCGAGGCCGCGAAAGACCTCTTCGAGCATAAATACATCTTCAGTGAGAAAACGAAAATCGTGCTGTTCCAGAACGGATGGGGCAATGCGGAGGCGTTCACATCCTTTTTCGAGAAGGCAACCGTTTACATGGCACGTGTAATTACGGGATTCCAACGGCACAGACCCAACGAGGTGGAAATCACGGTCCATGCCGACTCGATTCATATCGGCAGTCTGTTCGGCGCCGGCTTGTCGGCCGTTCAGGATCTGTCTGAAGCGATAAATAGAGGAGGCATCCCCTGCGAAACAACCGGCCGGATCGGCAGAGATATCTGGGCCAAAATGCTTTATAATTGTGCCCTGAATCCGCTCGGGGCGATTCTCGATGTCCCCTACGGGAAATTGGCCGAGCAGGAATCCACGCGAGCGATCATGGACGATATTGTCGGGGAAGTTTTTGCCGTGATGACAAAGGCCGGCTACGAAACCCACTGGGAATCGGCGAAGGATTTTCTTGAGGTCTTCTACGGCAAGCTCGTGCCCGATACGGCCGAGCACAAATCCTCGACTCTCCAGGACATAGCCGCAAAAAAACCGACCGAAATCGACGCTCTGAACGGAGCCGTCATCAGATTGGCCGCAAATTTCGAACTGCCCGTTCCATGCAATTCGGTCGTATACAACATCGTAAAGTTCATCGAAGCCAAAAGCCGTTGAGGCCTAAGGTTAGAATCACAGGTATTTTGAATCTCTCACGCTGACCTGCGTCTTGGCTTATCAGGGATGTTCCGGCGAACTTCCTGCTGAAGTTTCTATGTGCTCACGAGATTCTCCTGCGGCTTCTTGTGCATGGTGATGTCCCGGAAGCTCCAAATCTGTACCGTACCTGTTCCTTCTCGGATCAAAGGCGTAGAATGTATTTCCAGAACCTTGCCTTTCTTCAAGTGCAGGACGTCGAGACTTTGCTCACGGATAAGACCGGGAGCCTGCAGCTTCTCAAGAAACGCCGGCGGATCCTCCAGCCTGGAGCTGATATGTTCGAACAATTTCTCTTTATCCGGCTGCTGAACCAGCTCTTCGGGAATATCCCAAAGCTGTGCAAATCGCTTGTTCATGCGGCTGACCCGGCCTTTTTCATCGATCACCAGAATCCCATCGGAGGTGGATTCAAGAACTCCTCTCAGCAGGTCCTCGCTGCTGTGTAATTGTTGCTGTACTTCTTTGAGGCTTGCCAGCTCCTTTTGTGCAGTGACATCGTAAAGGACACCCTGAAATCCGCTAATCTCGCCTTTGATGTTCTTGGTGCAGGTCGAAAAGAGAGTCACGAACAGTCTGCGGCCGTTGGCGGTTTTCAAATTCAGCTCCTTGACCACCATGCTTGTGTTCTTTGACCGGTCCAAAAGCTGTTCTCGCTCCTGAGGATTATTCCAAAACCGCTCCGGCAAAAACGGCTTGTTTATCAACTCGTCCGGGTCGGTCACATCCAGCAGTTTCATTAATGCAGGATTAACGTAGGTTGTATTGAGATCCAGATCGATAGTATAGATACAATTGCTGGACTCACTCATAAGCCTGAAGTAGCTCTCTTCTTCTTCCTGCAGTCTGGTCTTGATGGCTTTCAGGATATCCGTTTGAGTTATCACTCCGTGCAGAGTCTCATCATCCATAACGACGAGCCGACGAATTCCTACCCTTTCGAGCAATTTGTTGGCGCTTAGAACTGAGCAATCGGGAGAGACGGACACAACCGGAAAAGACATAACTTTTTTCAACCTGGTCTGAGCCGGATTGCGTTTCATCGCAACGACTCTTTTAAGAAGGTCTCGTTCCGTAAAGATCCCCACGACAGCATCCTTTTCCATAGCAACCAGGCAGGATATGTCTTTAGAAGCCATTAGCTCAGCCGCCTCTTTTACGCTCGCGGAACTGGTTATAACGGCCACATTACTCGTCATTATTCCCGACACTTCCTGCGAGATGGAATAAAACGCCAGAGCTTGAATCATATCGGTTTGTGTTATGATGCCAATGAAGCGTTCGTCCTCCATAATAACAAGTCGCCTGATATTCTCGGTTTCCATTATTTTGCTGATTTCCATAATCGGAAGATTGCGAGGAATACTCCGGACAGGAGAAGTCATAATCTGCTCGACTATCATCTTACGGAAATCATTTCCGCCGGTAACTGCTCTTTTCAGGATGTCCGTCTCTGTAACAATTCCTGATAAACGCCCATTTTCTGTAACAATAAGACAGGATATTTTGTTACTAGACATTATCTTTACGGCCGAAACTACAGTGCTTTGCGGACTGATAACGGCGACATCTCTACTCATTATATCCCCGGCCTTCAGCCAGATCTGCGAGGCAGTTCTCGGAGCAGTAGAGCGAGTATCTCTAATCTTGCTTTCGGCCAATTCACCGGGAAGTGTTCTGACCATGTTTTCTGCCATTTTGCTCTCCTGTTTTTTTGAAAGACTATCATTTTTTATCGATGACATCTATAAAGAGCCGTGTGTCCGATATGATGCAGATTTAACCGTCATTGCAGCGTTATAGCCCGTCGAAGAATCTTTCGCACATTTAATGCTCTGATTTCATATCGGCTATTCGTAATTATTATATAATGTAATAAGCTTTTTCCCTCTCAAAATACGTATTTATACGTATATGCTGATCGGGGTGGGGGCAAAAGCTCAGAAGTGAAACAGATGAAAGATTCCGCCCGTTCTACTCTACTGCTAATAGCTCTAAGGTGATGATAGTATGGAAATCTCGCACAAGAAATTTATTGTCTGTCAACCGTATGGAATGTTCGAGCGTCCTATCTGATATCGTGACGTTTAGGTTGGGTTCGCAGTGTGCCCGGAACAAGCTGAGTGAAAGGAGCATTAATAATGACGGCAGTGCAACGTTTGTTTTTGGGGTGGGTGGTTTTGCTGGTGTTCGTTGCCGGAGGATTTGCGGCGGATGCCGGTAGAAGGGAAAAGGTCGATGAGTTGATCGGCAAGCTTGGGCAGGGAGACTGGCAGAACGCGGTCGATGCTCTTGTGCAAATCGGAGAGCCTGCAGTCGAACCTCTTATCCGTACGCTGCAAGACAGAAGCATCAAGCCCTGGAGCGTTCACGCCCGGGCGGTGAATGCTTTGGCGAAGATCGGGTCACCGCGAGCGGTTGATGCAGTGGTCAAGTCACTTGAGGATGCCGGATTGAATCAGTATGTTCGCGGCAAGGCCGTCCTGGCCGTGGCGGAGCTTAAACCAAAAGGAGCCGCCGAGGTACTTTCCCGTGTATCGAGAGATAAAAACCAGTTTGTCCGGTGGAAATGTGCCCAGGCTCTTGGTATGCTTGGTGATAAGAAAGGGGCCGACGCCCTCATTCGGGCACTCAGTGACGAGGACCAATACGTTCGCGCCGCGGCCGCCCGGTCGCTTGGCCAAGTCAAAGATGAGAATGCCGCCGGCGGTCTTGTCGATGCCCTGAAGGACGAAAGCTGGCTTGTCAGACTCAATGTGCGACAGGCTCTGCTGCAAATTGGCGAGCCGGCTGTTGAGCGGCTCATCACGGCATTGAAAGACAATAACAGCCGTGCCCACTGGCAGGCGGCGTGTGTGCTGGGAAGAATCGAATCCGAAAATGGGATAAAGCCGCTAATCGAAGCGTTGGCGGATGCCGATTGGATGGTCCGCGATGAGGCGGCTGTCGCTTTGACAAAAATGAACTCGGAGAAGGTTAACGAGCTGCTCACCGATGCTTTGCAGGACAGGGCCAGTCATGTTCGAGTGCAGGCGGCCTGGATCCTGGACCAAATTAAATCGAACAGAGTTGTCGAAGAAAAGCCGAGCCCGGACACAAGTTCAGAAAAAATGCTCCCCGAGAAGATTTATTGTGGTCAGAACGCGTATCCCTGCTATCCGGCGACGCTCGATACCAAACCGGATATTCCTTCGCCGCATACAACATTAGACACAGTTGAAGTCGTAACGGCTTTTACCAAAGATGGAAAATATACGCTTGTCCCGGTATCGGTTGAGAACGGCAAGCCTTTGAATTACAAACAGAATCAGTGGGGCAAAGGCCGGCAGCTTGAAGTCGATGCCGGCGACTTTCCAGCATTGGCCCGAACCGGACTTCACTCGGAGGCAGAATTGAGCCGGACAAAAATAATAGCCGGCCGGTCCATCGTGGAAATCGCCGAGTTGGGGCGGCCGGGAAGGTCGTCCGGCGCCGGATTTATGTCTGACGATGAAGATATTATTTCTGTCCTTAAGGGTGACAACCGCCTGGTCGAACAGCTCGGTCTGAAGCACCCACAAACGGCCAAACCGTTGTTTCATATCTGGAATATGATAGTCATGGACGTCGAATTGAACAGAATAGGCAGGTTCTGGGAGAAGCACTTCGAATACGTTTTGTATAACGGGCAAAAGGTATTCTTAAAGGGTGGAGGCTCGAAGGGCTGGCAGGAATCCCTGTTCGAAGATGAAATTCTGGGGAAGTTTCAAATCGAGATATGGAGGCAGCCTGATCAAGACGAGAAGGCGTTCCTGCACGAGAAATATCCTGACCTTACAGAAGATCAAATGGCCGCTATGTTAAAAAAGATTTCACACATTTATATCAGCGAGATGTTGCCGTATTATATAATGCGGTACGGATTCTATGAAGGCCATACCGATTACAGGGCCGATCCGGTGGCCATCGCCTGGATTTTCGGTCTCAAGAGTCTTGAGCAAATCGAGGCGGCGTTTGACGGCAGGTTTGACGAGGAATTGACACAGCATTTTACCCGGTAGGCGATTATTCGGAATTGATACCCGACGAAGCTCGAAATGTCCGGCACTATCTTGCCGGAGATGAAATAAAACCGGGACATCCTGTAAGCAGAAATGTCCCGGCTTTTAATGCGTTGGTTTATCCGATTTTTTAGTCGGCAAGCTCGCGAATCCAGATATTGCGGTATCTCACCGGATTGCCGTGATCCTGCAGCGAGATTGGTCCTTTGTCGCCATGCGGCCTGAAGTTGGATATAGCATGTGGGCCATCCCAGCCGGTCCCGCCCTGCAGCTCGACATGGTCATGAACGAGCACACCATTGTGAAGTATGGTGAATGTCGGCTTCCTTACAACATTCCTACCTTTGAAAGTCGGCCTATGGAAAATGATATCATACGATTGCCACTCACCCGGCTTTCGGCAGGCATTGGCCAGGGGAACCGCCCTACCGTACAGCGCGGAACACTGGCCGTCGGCATAGGTCCTGTTGTCGTAGGAGTCAAGAACCTGTACCTCGTATTGTCCCATCAGGAACACGCCGCTGTTGCCCCGTCCCTGGCTGGAACCTTGAACCTTAGAGGGCGTTGCAAACTCAACGTGTAACTGGCACGAACCGAACTGGCGCTTAGACTGGATGTAGCCTGAGTCTTTGACGCACTCCATATAGCCGTCCCTCAGAATCCATTTTGTCGTATTGCCCTTGGTGTCGGTCCATTGCGACAAATCTTTTCCATCGAATAAAATGATCGCGTCGGAAGGTGCTTTGCCCGGTTTACTTTGCGTGCTCTCTGTAGCTGGCTCGACCACGTCCGGCGCAGGCCGATTCATATCGTGAATAAGCCACCGTCCGGTGTCAGTCTCCACGTACTGCATCTTAACAGGTTTTTTGGCCGGTTGCTTAGCCGCACCTCCGGCGAAAATCGCAAGCAGGCAAATCGAAACACATAGCATAATTGTTCTCATCGTAATTGCTCCTTTCATAAAGTTTGAATTTCAGGCAATCCCCCCGCCTTGCGGCAAGGCCGGAAGGCCTTGATCAGGGAATTATATGTCGATAGAACAGAAGCGCCAAGGATATGTTTTCGGTGATCCTTTAGTTTTGGATGACCTCAGCAGCAAAATGCATCAAAACGGGCTATTTATTGCCGGAAGTGCTGCGACTTGGCTCAACGAGCAAAGCTACAAATGGCCTTCGAGTTAAAGTGCAAAAAAACCCCTACCCCCGCTACCAAAAGAGCAGTGATAGAACGGGTAGAGGCTTAGAAGAACCGCAAGTACGAAACTCACAGTCCTTATAACGCTGTTTATTCTGACAATACTACTACAGCGTTCTGCGTCTGCGCAGCCAGCCGACAAGGCCAACACCCATGCTCCCAAGCAGAAGAGCGCCGGGTGCTGGGATCGGCTGCGTGGTCGAGACGATCCATGCGCCAACGGGCCCGACAATAAAGCCCCCTGGGAGAGGCATATCTTGATAAGTGTCATCATCTTGAAGATAGTGCACGTCATAATTAAATGTCATGGTCGCATATTCTCCAGGCGTCATCAACGAGTGTACCACAAAATGGTCGTCGGCCTCTCCTTCTGACCAGGTTGCAGGGTTGCCGTCGCCATTATTCCGCCAAGCCCAGCAGTCGGCTATGCGTCCATTAAAGACCTGGAGAAGTACATCCCCAAATAGAGGGGGAATAGTAGTCAAATTCGTGGGAGTAAAGTATTGGTCAGCATGAACAGACCAGGCCAGATAAGGTGAGGATACGTCTCGCGGTAAACCTTCTGTTCCTGGGAACGTGAATTCCATTACATTCGCTGCCATGGAAGAGAAGGACGCCCTCAGACCCTTCATTTGATCATAATCGGCCATCTCCCAGCTTTTTATGTTGCCATAGCCACAGGCATTCATGCCGGCGATGAACCCGGACTGCTCGTCCCTGTTCATGCCAATCGTATTCGTCAAATAGGGGTACCAATATGTACCATTCGTGCAGTCATACACGACTTGCTGGCCACCGACCCACATGTTGGTTAGTGCAGCTTCTGTAGGAGCGCTGACGCTCACAATCATCGCACAGACCACAATAGCTAAAAGCAATTTTTTCATTTCTTTCTCCTTTTCGTTTTCTTCAATCCTTTGGTTAGCAGCTATTCATAACGTCACGAAAGTCTGACAACAATTTCATAAACTTTCAACTCGAAGGGCCTTGCGCACTGGCCCTCCCATTGTAGAATAAGTAAGGCCGCCAATCAGGTAAGATTGCATATACCCTACACTCAGTGGCAGAAACAGATGCGGGTTAAAAGCGAACGACATGCTCAACTCATGGAGCTAAGCAATTGGTTGCCATAACACCATTTCCATATCTCCTGCCAGATTGCCTTACTGTAACTTTTGTCCCTTACCTTATCACACATCAGGTAATTGCCCAGGAATCATGGTTGCGTAAAACACTGTGAAGCCACAATCATTGTTGGCCAAATAACATCACTTGCCTATTTATGCCACATTACCTACAAAATTGCATGGTGAATCTCCCATCTTTGTCGATGAGACCGATAAAACTACACTGCTAAGGACATTAAGTTTGGTCAATTTAGGAGTTATCCTTGAAAATCAGGCTGTAAATAAGCATTCAAAACAGACTCACATTCTATTTTTTATATCACCAACTTTATATTTATCGGACTTTTTTAGGTAAAACTTTACAATTTCTTGTTAGTTCTTAAGACTGGAGCAGTTCCTATGGCTATTCTTGCGTTTTATGTCTGACATTAAGCTATGATACCCATCGAGGGCAGATCGTACATTCTACGGCCACAAAACACTTCTGAGGGCTACTATGTGATATTCTGAGGGCATTGTCTGGGGTGGACTCCTCATTCTAACAAAATAGGCAGAATTAGCGATTTTGAGTCGAAGTGCAAAAACCCCTACCTTCGCTACCAAAAGAGCAATGATAAAGCGGGTAGGGGCTTAGAAGAACCGCAAGTACGAAACTCACAGTCCTTATAACACTCGAATTCCAGTATTAACTCCTATAGTATTTTGCGTCTGCGCAGCCAACCAACAAGGCTCATCCCGATAGTGCCTAACAGAATAGCACCTGGAGCTGGGATCGTATTAAACTGCAAGTCATCCGCTGCGAAGAATTCGCCTGAGAGCTCGATGCGCGAAATATCGTAGGTAGGCCTGGTTATGACCGCATAGATATTCAACCCGGGTGTCAAAACGTGTGACTCGAGCAAAACGCCTCCACTGTTATAGACGCTTAGAGTCTCTGGTCCTCCAGAGCTGTCTGCAACGCCAAGGCCTATTTGGCTTGCCGGCAGTGCCAGGTCGAAACGAATGATGCCGTTCCAACCATTTTGGAAGCCAGTCCCGATATAATTGGGCTGGCTTTGGGTGCCGCCATATCGTGCAAAGGCAGGGGGGCCTAATGTCAGTTCGGTTATAGAAGCAAGACCGAAAGCTGCATAATCGTTTGGCAAAATCGGGGTTCCGCTCGGCTGGTCGTCAAAATCGATTAATGTCCCAAAAACCGGATTTAAGGCCGGAGAGGGCGTACCATAGCTGATAGCCGCATTAGCCGAGCTACACAGAAAGACAAGTAATCCTAATACTACACATATCGTTATATATTTTTTCATTCTATTTCTCCGTAATCGTCATATTAACTTCTTTACAACTCAAAGAGTCATCTGTTATGACCCTTCGGGTTATACATAAGTAAGACTGCCAACGAAGCAAGGTTGGTTAAACCACAACCTATTGTGGCAAAGAGAGATGCGGGTGAAAAGCAGACAGTCTGCTTGTCTCATGGAGCCAAGCAGTGAGTAGCCTAACACCACTCCTCCGTCTCCTGCCAGATTGACTCACTGTATTTTTCTCTTGTTCCTTACCTAATACTCCTTAGGTAGTTGCCCAGGAACCATGGATACTTAATACATCATGAAGTCAAAATGTACGGAATTCAGCCAACTTCACTTATTTATTTATACCATATTACCTATGTTAAAGTCAAGGAAATATTTAAAATTATCGAAATGCACATCCATTTTGTCAGAAGATCCTTAAAATTATGCCATGAAGAAGCATTTTCCGGTCAATTTCCGAGCTTTTTCCAAGAAAAACTAAGCAGGATTGAGGCTTTGTAGGAATGTGCCAAATAGGAATGGCCCTGCTAACAGGAGCAAGGATAACTGAATAGACCAAAGGCTCAAAGGGCTGCAAGCGTAAAACTCGCAGCCCTTTTAATCTTTGACTGGTATATGTTTTACAACGTTCTGCGACGACGCAGCCAGTTAACAAGACCCAATCCAATACTGCCCAATAACACAGCGCCGGGGGCAGGAATAGGATTTATGGTCAAATTATCTATTGCAAACCGGCTGGCAACATGCTCGTTGAAGCCAATAACTGCCCGACGAACTCGTGTTCCGCTATAAGTGAACTGGCCTTCCGACCAAAGCACCAGCGGAGACGTATTCCTTGTGAAAGTGCCGATAGGTGCATAAGATGAATCGTAAAGTTTAACCACGTACGCCGATGTCGCGTCATAGTAGGAGTTTAATGCTACGCCGAATTCGAGCTGATCAGTGGGCGTCGAGAAATCGAGGGTAAGAATACCTGCGGTAGTACCCTCCATTGACGGATCCTGCAGATAGGTAAGCGTTCCCGGCCCGATCCCGTTGTAGATAGCATCGGTCGAAGGGCTACCGCCAACCTTGAAACCGAACGTTATCCCCATGTAGCTTAAACCGTCAATAGGTTGTGTAGGCAGCTCATCGAATGTCAATGTGAAAGCAGCATTTGCAGCTCCTGTCGACATCAGTACCAATAAAATGCAAATTGTTACCAGCTTCTTCATTATCATTACCCTCCTCAAAATTAAGTTTAATATTCGAATATAAATATTCCGGGACAGGCCTTTGTGCCATATTCGGCGGCCCTCCAGTTAAAGAAGTATACAAACCAGACAAGTCACCTTCATATTGAACAGTAAAAGAAATATGAAAAATTCCCCCCTGCCCCCAGTTTTATCTACTCCCCATCTGTCCCTCACCAACTTATGTAAAGTATTTTACCATATTCACATACTCTCGTCAAGAGAAATGTTTTCGAATGTGGCAGATTTCGCGTATCTGTTGTGTATGCGAAAGATGTATAGACCATACATATTTGAATTTAGAGGCGGAGTTCCGAAAATAAGCGGCATAATAATTCTCAATAAGCGATCGGCTGTTAATCCCCGGTAAACTATTGCAGCAGCGCTCGAACTGAGGTATCCTTATATAGATTCGGCAATTAATGATATTATTAAGACGGCCGGACAATTTTAAGGAGCGATTAGACATGAATTTGTCCGATTATTTCGAAAATGTGCAGGGGCTCGGCATCCTGGCTACAGCCAATTCGGATGGGATGGTCGATCTTGCCGTTTACGCCAAACCGCACGTAATCGATGAAACCAACATCGCGTTTATTATGCGCGAGCGTCTGACCCACCAAAACCTTAAATCCAATCCACACGCTGCTTACATGTTCGTCGAGAAGGGCGAAGGATATGCCGGCAAAAGGTTGTATCTGACCAAGATCCGGGAGGAAACCAATACGTCCATAGTGGAAATGTTCAGAAAGAAACAGCCGGAAATCTGCTCGCCCGACGATGATTCGAACAAGTATCTCGTGCATTTCCAGATAGACGACATTCGGCCCCTTGTGGGCGAGACTACATAGTTTTTGCTGGCGTTTAATCTTGCCGCGATGAATTCCTGATCGATTTCCTTGCTGGAAGCTGGATATTTGACGGGCCATGTTATATCATAGCCGAGCCAAAACTCCTGGCTTCATGTTCAGGCGCAAAATTGAAATTTTACCGAAGAAAGGATTATGAAAATGAAAACCAGGCAGAGAATCATATTGTCTATCCTTCTTGTTAATCTGTTATTCGCTGCGTTTGCCTTCGGCCAGAGCCGGCGCGAGATTAATTTCCCCGATATCATGGGTTACAAAACGCTAAAGTGCGACTTACATATGCACACAGTTTTTTCCGACGGCTTAGTGTGGCCCCCGGTACGAGTCGATGAGGCCTGGAGGGAAGGGCTCGATGTAATTTCGATAACCGATCATATCGAGTACCAGCCCCATAAGAAGGATATTCCGACCAATCACAACCGTCCCTATCACATTGCCCTCTCACAAGCGCGAGAGAAAAACATCTTGCTGATTAAGGGCACAGAAATAACACGGGAGACGCCGCCCGGGCATTTCAACGCTATCTTCCTCCAGGATGTAAACTCTTTGGATACTAAAGATCTTTTCGATGTCATGAAGGCAGCCACCAAACAGAATGCCTTTATATTCTGGAACCATCCCGGCTGGAAACCCGAACACAAGGGATGGTTCGATACTCACACCACACTTTATGAGAACAAATGGATGCACGGGATCGAGGTCGTCAACGGCGATTCATATTATCCCGAAGCCCATCAATGGTGCCTCGAAAAGAATCTGACCATGATGTCAAACTCCGACATCCATCAACCGGCCACCCTGCTCGAAACTTCGCCCGGCAACCACAGGTCGATGACTTTGGTGTTCGCCCGTCAAAGAAGTATCGATGCCGTCAAAGAAGCCCTCGTCGAAGGAAGGACTACTGTCTGGTTCAATGACCAACTTATCGGCAGGAAAAAATACCTCGATGCAATTTTCAAAGAGTCCGTTGTGATCGGCAAGCCTTACAATAAGTACAGAGATACAATCTGGGTCGAGATTCAAAATAACTCGGACATCGATATAGATTTAGAAAGAGCCGGAACGCTGGGACCGAGACAACTGATGCTGGCAGCAAATGCCACCACGATCCTGAGGACCGGAATTGGCGCCAAAGCCGACGAAGCACCGGCACAAATCGAATTGTCATATACCGCCCGCAATTTTCTAATTGCCCCCGACAAAGGCCTACCAGTGACATTGCCCATCCGTCTAAAATAAATCAGGGCAATTCTTCGCCGCACCAGTATCGAGAAGTGTTTTTGTCCTTATGCAGCCAATCGGCGTGGCCGTCGAAGAAAAGATTGTTGCAGCCGTCACCACGATGCCGTGAACGAGCGACCCGCCGGTGCAGGTTATTGCCCGGCGTAATTCCGTCCGACGCCGGCAAATGCGTTCTCGACCAAACGTCCAGAATGTTGAACTTGGACAGCATATCCAGTTCATATCTGTCCCGGACTACCGGCCGCCACTCCCCTGCCTCGTTGTCGGCCATATAAATCCGCAGGGCCGGAGACTTAATATCGGTGAGCTTGCTCGGTATATCCTGCTGGTTTCCCTCTTCGCCTCCTGTTAAGTCCGGATCCTTCATATCCCAGGCATTCACAACATAATCCACGGTCTGCTCGTTGTTGCTGTTGCCGTACTGACCTTGCCCGTTACGAGGAAAGGATGGGCACTGGTAAACGTCTACTTCCCGGTAATTTTGTACGTGATCGTATTCATTGCCTAAGTACGGAATGAATACCAGTATCCATTTGACCTCATGGTCCAATGCACGCGGGATGAAATCATCGTTTTCAAGAGCGTAAGAAGTCATGGCAATGCCGATCTGCTTGAGGCTGCTAAGGCAGTAAACAGTCCTGGCCTGCTTCCTGACCCGCTGTAGGGCCGGCATCAATATGCCCATCAGAAGCGCAATAATGGCGATTACTACCAGCAATTCGATCAATGTAAACCCTCGTCGTCTGTGCACTGCTACACCCCATCTTTCCATAATTAAGTGATTATATGACATCTACCCATCCTGATTATACACTTTCCTTGATAATAATCAATGCAAAAGACAGCAACATGAAGGTTGACAATGCACAACAAACTGGGGAGTTTCGCCCCACCCACCTTGTCAAGCCATCTCGAAATTGGCTTTGATTGGCATTTCCTATTGACCGCAGAGCCCGCGGAGAACGCAGAGGAAACAGAGTATGTAATTTCATATTCTGTAGCCAGTTACACCCACGTGAGTCTTTACACATCAAAAACCTCCGCGCACTCGGCGTTCTCGGCGGTAAAATTTAAATTGGCTTTGAATTGGCTTTGTTTTTTCGCCGTCCGAAATTGCAAAAATCTTCATAATATCCTTTCATATAGATACTTATGCTCATTTTGCCCATTTCAAAATTGGGTTTGTTTTTTCAAATTAGGCTCAATTTTTCGACGTTTTCTACTCTTTTTCACCTGTTTTTTTCAATATTCTGCTTTTTTTCTTCTATATTTCTCAATTCTACATTCTCAATTCTTTGGACCCGGCACCGCAGGGGTGCGGGCTAAACTTTATTGTTTCGTACTGCGTTCTCCGTAAGGAGTCCCGAGGACTGCGTGATTGGACCTCATTTTTCCTTTTCCCTTTTGCCTTTTTACTTCATCAGCCTTCTGTCTCCTGTATTCTGTTTTTTACATTCGTTATCTATTCTACGAACCGTTACACAA
>CAZSOR010000115.1:0-13503 GCA_964608395.1 uncultured Pirellulales bacterium | reverse complement strand
GTCAAAGAGTGATAGTAGCGATAAGACTGGAGGAGGCGAAGCCCTTTAATACAGGGCTTCGCCCCATGTTTTTGTCTTTGCGAAGGATTGGTTGGTACTTAACTTGTCATAGTTATTTATCAACCTTTATTAAATATATATACTCAAATTGACTGATTTTTGTTATCCTGAGTGTAATGAAGGATATATTAATCTTAAATCTATGAACAAGTCAGGGAGGATGAATAAAATGAGAAAACTAATAACATTTTGTGCCGCGGCAGTTCTAATTCTGACCGCCGGCAGTGCTCATGCCGATATGACAGTCATTGATTTTGAATCTTTGGATATTGGAACAGTCGTTGACGACCAGTTCTCATATCTCGGGGCCGACTTTAACGGTGACGCAACAGTTACTGGTTTTCTTTCCTCCTCATTTCCCCTTCTTCCAGAAAGTTCCAAGGTAATTTTTAACTCCCCCAGCTACGACTTAACAAGAGTTGATGCTGTCGGTCCAGAATGGATGATGGCTGGCGGCCATGTGACAGGAACAGATATTGTGATTTTGACAGCGTATGACTCCTCTGACACCCCATTGATAACCGACTCAACTGGTGGAGATAACACTTTTAACAAGGACAAACCCAATACAACAAACATGTTACTAAGTGTCAGTGCTCCAAATATCGCTTATGTGAAATTCAGTATTATTAATAGTGGTACTACTTTCACGGTTGATGACTTTACTTTTAATCCGGTTCCCGTTCCGGCAGCCGTTCTGCTTGGTATGCTCGGCTTGAGTGTTGCCGGGATGAAATTGCGTAAATTTTCATAATAGCCCTTTGACAGGCAATCATACGATTCATTGAGAAGAGACTTACAGATGAACCCACGCTAAAAGGGGCTTCGCTGGGCAGATTGTTCATTTTAGCAGCGAAGCGGAGTCGAGACACGAAACGAAGTGAAGAGCCTCGAAGGGAAATCTGGATTCTGACTAAACTTGTTTTCGTTCGCAGCCAGATCTCTCCACTTCAGGCTGCTCCGCAGCCCTCCGGTCGAGATGACAAAGGCGCAGATTTTAATCACAATTGATATTGCACGCCGCTAAAACCGGTCACAAACAGATCGATTTGTTAACAATTTTACCTTGTTAACTGCATTTATTCATGTTAAACTGGCTAAAGTTCACAAATAGATATAAGTCTGTGATATTCCAAAGGAGATTCGTCATGCTCAAAAGGAACAGATGCGCGAAGATCAACGTAAAAGTGCTTATCATCCTGATAATTGTCACGGTAGCACTTGGAGCCTCTTTATTTGCAGCTCGTCAGATACGGAGAACCCTTCTCTCTAAAATGTCACTAAACGCGGGGAACGCTGCTTTTGAAAAAGAGGACTGGGAGACTGCCTATAAAAACTTCCAGGAGTACCTCGGCAGAAATCCCGATGATATTGAAATCCTTAAGAAGTACGCAAAAGCACGTATGTCCGTCCGGCCGCTCGAAGGCCCAAACATCATGCAGGCTGTCGCGGGCTATCGTCGTATCCTGCAACTGGACCCTTCCGACGAGACCGTCTATGACGAATTAATCAAACTCTACGCCGGCACAGGCCAATTCCAAGAACTGGCCTACATCGCCCGCAAACGGATAGAAGATGTCCCGAATGACCGAAAAGCCACACTGAAGCTCGCTGAAGCGTTATTCCGCCTAAACAAAAAGGAGGAGGCTCAAGAAAAACTTAAGGAACTCATAGATGGCCTTGATGCGCTTCTTCCGGAGAAGCATATCGAAGAATATGTGCGGGCTTGTGGACTGATGAGCCAGATAATCCTCGCCGATCCCACCGAAGATAAAACGAAAGCCATGGAATGGCTCAACCAAGCTATAGACTACGCCCCGGAATCCGTTGAGGCACTGGCCTCTCGCGCACAATTCTACCGCGTATCATCTCAGATTCCGGGCCAAAGCACACAAGATGCAAAAGACAAGTTGACGCTCACTCGCAAGGATCTTGAGAAAACAGATGCTCTGGGTACGGAAGACCCTCGCATTCGCTTATTCCTGGCTGAAGAATGGATCGCCCACGGCGAGCTTGACTTGGCTGATGCCGAACTGCAGGCTGCTGAGAGTCTTGTTAAGAATCTTCCGCAGGAAAAGCTGGAGGAGTACTTTTTCGACATACATGACTGGACCATTGCAAGATTCCTATTGGCTTCGCGACTGGCGGGACTTAAGGGGGCTACAACAAAAGCTGTCTCTCTGGTTGATGAAGCACTGGAAAAGCTGATAGAAAGAAGACATAGAGCCCGGATTCTTCCTATGGCTATCATGCTTTATGTTGCTGATGCAAACAGAGTTTCGGATGCGAATGAGTGTCTGGATGAATATGTCGACGCCATTTATACACAACAAGGCCAGTCAGTGAACAGGCAGATGCTGCCTTACCTACAGGCCCTGGTGGCAAGAGGTTATGGCGATCAGTACGGCGTCATCAATGCCCTGCAGCCATTCGTTACGAGCGGTGCCTCGATTCCCGAAGTGTGGCGGCTGCTGGTAGAGGCCTTTATCCGAACAGACCAGAGCAAGCGGGCGATAAGCGCCCTGATCCAGTATCTTCGCCTTATTCCTCGAGACCCGGTAATGACATTGCAGTTGGCAAAGGAGTATGTCAAGCTGGGAGATTGGAACAAGGCATTTGAGAAAGCGAAAATAGCAGAGTCTCTGAATCCCACGGACGTTGACGCCAAAATGCTTCGCATTGAGGCGAGTATCAATATCTCGGCGGGGGACCTGGAGGACAACACGCCGAATCTCCAGTCTTTAGCAAACGAATTAATAAAACTGCGTACGGAGCGTCCCGATCGTGTTGATATCCGCATATTGCAGGCGATCGTTGCCATTCACCTTGAAGAACCTAATACGGCTGAAAAGGAGTTGAAGCTGGCCATCGAACAGTGCGCCGAACCGCTCAGGGCTGAGATCCAACTTATCAATTTCTATAGCCGGGCCAAACGGATGGACGAGGCAATCAGCACCTGCAAGAATGCTTGTGATCTACATCCCGAGATAGCGGAGCCCTGGCTTACTCTATCGAATCTTCATGTGGTCAATACAGATTATGACTTAGCCCGCAATTGCCTCACAAAAGCACTGGATACTGTTGTCGAAGGAAGGGGCAAGCGGTCTATATCGATGAAGCTTGCCTTGCTAGAGCTTATGCATGGGGATCGAGGTGAGGGAATAAGCATTTTAAGTGATATGGCAGCACAGAATAAACTGGATATCCGCGCTCGCACACTGCTTCTGGCTACCCGTGAAATACAGGAGAACCGGCCACCAAACCCAAATATCAATAAGGACTGGCCAACACCCGAACAACTGATCGGCGAATTGAAAACGGCCGAGGGAGACAGCGGGCTTCAATGGCGTCTGAGTCAGGCGAGAGTATGGCTGGAATCCGATGAATGGAAATCGAAACAGCAGGATATTACCGGCTACCTTCAATACTGCATCGATGCGGATCCCCAATGGCCAGCACCTGTACTGCGGATGGCTAATATGTATGAGAAGTTGAACGATCTTAGGCGTGTCGAAGATATATGCCGCCAGGCGCTGGTCCGCAATCCTTCGGCGACGGATATCGCAGCAAAATTAGTGACCATCCTTGGAAAACAAGGCCGTTTGTCGGAGGCCGAGAAGATGCTCGAGCAGACTAAATTGGATGCCCGGTTCACCAGTGCTTTGAATATCGAAACGGCCCTGCAAACGGGGGATTTTTCCAGCGCAATCGGCAAGTTGGAGGACCTCGGGGACGACCAGAATGCAAGATCACTAATCCTTCTGGCGAAACTAAAATACCAGCAAAACAAAGCGGATGTCAACGATGCCCTAAAGCTCCTGGACGATGCCGAAGAGAAAACACCGGGCTCGCCGGCGATAATAGCGGCGAGAGTATTGATCTTGAAAGCAGAAGGTCAAGACGAAGAGGTGCAGCGAATCCTTAATAAGTATGTAGTCGATAGCAATTCCTTCGGTGCCTACATGATGCGGGCGGGATACCTGGCCAATGACGGTGAACTTGATCGTGCCGAGCAGGATTACAGGAAGTTGACAACCTTCGCCGAGCAACAAGGCGGCGCAGTAGGTTATGAACTATTGGGCAACTTCTACGCCAATCCCAAGAATGAGAAACTCGATAAAGCCATAGAGACACTTGAAGAGGGTTTGAAGGCGTATCCTGAGAATTTGAGATTGAAGCGAGGGCTGATGAAGCTGTTGTTCATTCGTGCCAAAGCTCAAGATAATGCCCAGGACAAAGAAAGGGCAATTGAAATCCTTTCAGCACTTGAAGAACAACTGCCGGAGGATCCTGATTTGATGAAGCTCCGGGCTCTGCAATTGTTTGAGGATTCGACACCAGAATCACTCAAGGCCGCCAGAAGTAAGCTGGAAGATGTTATCAAATCGGAACCGACTGCGATTGATGTCCATCTTACGCTGATTCGTATGGCTATGCATGAGAAAGAATACGAGAACGCCCGTAATTATGCTATTCGTGCTCTCGGCTCCAATCCCAACAATTCGGCATTGCTGTCGGCCAGGGGCAGGGCGGAGCTTGCGCTCGAGAATAATCAAATGGCCGCTGAGCTGGCCAAACTTGTTCTTCAAAAAGATCCGAACAGCACTGAAGCCCGTGATGTGCTCGTGTCGGCCGCGATAAAGAGCGAGGATCGCAGCCTCCTTGAACAAGCCCGGACACTGATTGAATCCGGACTCGGCAGCGGCCCGGCAGACGAACAACTGCTAATTTCTCGGGCACGTGTCATGGTTGGACTCAAAAGTCCTCAGATAGCCATTCCTGAACTGAAGACCTATTGCCAGACAGGAAGCGGCAGTGTTTACGCCCTCGTGACACTTGCGGACCTGTATCGTCTCAGCGGCGACATGGACCAGGCAAAATCCTGGATTGAGCAGGCAGAGCAGATAGCTCCGAACAGTCAAACTGCACTCCATGCCCGATTTTTATGGCTGGTAGCTCAAGAACGATATAAGGAACTCGAAAATATCAGTTCTGCATATATTTCGGCAAAAGAGCACAATCCAACGACAGTCCTGACAGCCGCATTGGTCTTAACAACACTGGACTCGATGACACTCAAAAAAGAAGGATTGAAGCTTTATGATCATGCTGCTACACTGTCACCACTCCCGAAAGATGCGCGACTGGGCTTGGCATCCACCCTCTACCAGACAGGAGATACCGAACGCGCAAAGAATGCCTACCAGGAGCTGCTCAAGCAGTACCCAAATGACATACAAAGCCTCAACGACCTTGCCTGGATTCTCCAGGAGCACGATCAAGACTACGAAGCCGCGCTTGATCTTGCGAATAAAGGTTTAAGAAATCAACCGGATGAACCGCATCTACTTGATACGAGAGGAACGATTCTATCAAATATGCCGAACCGGCTTACCGATGCGAAAAGAGACTTTCAAAGGCTTGTAGATTTAGCAGATTTAACACCCGCCGATACTCCCCGGCAGGCAAAAGCCCTTCTACAACTGGGCCGCATTTGTGCAAAACTCAATGAACTTGATCAAGCGAAACAGCACCTGGAGAGGGCGCTGGAAATTGATCGGAAAATCAATATATTCACACCTGACGAACGAACGGAGATCAAAAAAATTCTCCAGTAAAGTGGATAACATCCCTAACAGGCGTAGCGAATCCGGCTAACTAATCACGCTGAAGTACAATCAGTCCTACTCTGAGATTTCTGAAATTGAAAACTCGGACCTGAATTCTTTCGAAAGTTATAAAGCGTATTTATATGGAAAATCGAAATCCAGAATCACAAAGTACAGTAAGAATCTTTGTGGTGATTTTACTTATGCTACTGTGTTGTGGGGGAGCCTTTGCGCTGGAGCCTGATGAGATTCTGGTTATAGCAAATAAGGATATAGCAGAATCCATGCGCCTTGCTCAATACTACTGCGCACAACGCGGCGTGCCTGATAAAAATATTCTCGCATTGCCCTTAGGTAAGGACTTTAAAGACACGATCAGTAGGGATAATTACGATAAGCAACTTGTTGAGCCGATTCGTAAGAAATTCTTTACTGAGAGACTCGTAGGAGAAATTAAATGCCTGCTTACGATTTACGGTGTGCCCATAAAAGTGGGAGGACGAGGTGTCTTAGAGGATCAGAAAGGTAAGCTAAAAGAATTGAGCAGACTGGCTGAACAAGAAAAAACAATTCTGGAGAGATTGAAGCAGGCTGGTTTGACGGACTCGGCAGAGCACAAACAAGTCAATGGACGGCTGGCTCAGTTACAACTTACAATTGATCGTATCAACGGCAAAGAAACACATGCCTCAGTGGATAGCGAGTTGTCGCTGGTCTTATTCGATTCATACGATCTATATCGTTGGCAGCCGAATATGCTCAAAGATGAAGTAAGAAGCCAAAACTCAATAACGCTAATGGTAAGTCGTCTCGACGGGCCGGATTATGATATAATCAAAGGCCTCGTCGACAAAGCAATAACAGCAGAAAAAAAGGGGCTGAAAGGTATCGCTTACATTGATTCTCGGGGTATTGTAAGCAGGGATATGTACGGTCATTTTGACCAGTCTTTGCGCAATTTAGCAGCCTTTACAAAATCCGAGACGGAAATCTGCGTTATTGAAGAGCAAGCAGCAAAACTTTTTGCACCCGGTACTTGTCCCCAAACAGCTATCTACTGTGGCTGGTACAGTGTCAAGAAATATGTAGATGCCTTCGATTTTGTCGACGGGGCAATAGGGTACCACATTGCCAGCTTTGAAGCTGTCAGCCTTCGCGATCCGAACAGTAGTCAATGGTGCCCATCAATGCTCATGGATGGAATAACCGCAACATTAGGGCCGGTGGCGGAACCTTATCTTCATACATTTCCGGAACCAAGAGCGTTCTTCCCGAAACTATACGAAGGCAACTGCCTTGTTGAGGCATACTATCGCACAAAGCCAGTCAATTCGTGGCAAATGCTCCTGATAGGTGATCCGTTGTACAGACCATTCAAAACATTTCCTCAGAAGAAAAACTAACATAGTTTAGTGAACGAATCGTTATGATTGGAAACTGACCTGCTCGTGAGCGTAAACAGCATAATCGATCAATCATTAATTGGCCGAAGAACTGATTTGACCAGGTTAAATTTTCTCTAAAGGATATTTTTATGAAGATACTTAATGTAGTTGGTGCCCGGCCAAATTTCATGAAAATAGCCCCGTTGATGGCTGAGTACAGCCGACACGAGGACATTCATGCTATCCTTATCCATACGGGGCAGCACTATGATGAAATAATGAGCAAGCTGTTCTTCAACGAACTCGGGATCCCGGAACCCGATATCAATCTTGAGGTCGGTTCTGGCAGCCACGCCGTACAGACGGCTGAGATAATGAAGGCATTTGAACCAGTTGTCCTCGAACATAAGCCGGATGCCGTCCTGGTTGTTGGTGATGTTAACAGTACAATTGCGTGCGGATTAGTCGCCGTCAAGCTCGGCGTGAAACTTATCCATGTAGAAGCGGGATTACGCAGCGGCGACAGAACTATGCCGGAAGAAATAAACCGAGTATTGACGGATTCGATCAGCGATCTGCTTTTCTGTACAGAGCAAAGCGGTGTGAATAACCTTCTCAGAGAGGGAATCTCACCAAAAAGAATCCACATGGTCGGCCATGTAATGATTGATACTCTGCTAAAAAATAAGGAAAAAGCCAAGAAGTCAAATATCTTAAATATCTTAAATCTTGATGGGGATGATTTTGCAGTCCTTACTCTGCACCGTCCCTCAAATGTCGATGATCCGGTTATTTTTGGCAGAATTCTTGATGCCCTTACAATCATACAGAACGATATGCCTGTAATTTTCCCCATCCATCCCCGGACACGAAAGAACCTGGTTTCCTGCTCGCTCGGTAAACGTCTCGAAGAAATGCCCGGTTTTCGTCTTACTGATCCTCTTGGGTACCTTGACTTCCTTAAATTGATGTCCAATGCAAAAGTGGTTCTGACTGACTCGGGCGGTATTCAGGAAGAAACAACAGTGCTCAAAGTTCCGTGTATCACTCTGCGAGAGAATACGGAGCGGCCGATTACAGCAGAGATCGGCACGAATCAGATTGTTGGCACAGATCCACAGAAGATTCTCGCTGCATATCGTAACGCTACCAGTGGAAATTGGAGAGAGCCACAGATTCCTCCGCTTTGGGATGGAAAGGCTGCAAAGAGGATTGTGGAAATCATTGTTAAGTCAATTTAAAACGGAACAATCCCGCCATCCTAAACGGGTTCTACCCGGAGCGTTATAATACTCCCCGACCGGTCCCAGTTCTGCGGATTGAGCATATGAACATGAAAGCCGATTTCATAGATCTTATCCGTCGACACAAATGTTTTCGCAATCACAGTCTTTTCTGAATCTGCCAGGCCCAGCGTAACCGGCTCATAGGTAGAAATCCGGCCCACATCGGTAGGGCCGATCACCGTACCGGCTACGAGCTTCTGCTTTAATCCCGGTTCGCTTTGTCCGTTGATGGAAACCAGAGTGAACTTCAGGGCGATTGCCCCATAATCGCGTATATCAGTCCCCACCAAACTTCCACTTCCCCCTTCGCCGCTTGAGACGAAGTCCAGCGAGCAACTGCCGGGATTATTGCTCGGAAAATAGATGTCGAATTCGACGCCCTGACTAGCCAGAATCCTTTTATCCTTCACACGAGCCCCGCTGCTATTCGAACTGTGCCAGTCCAGCAAAACGAGCTGCTTTTCGGACAACGTCAAAATCCGGCCAAGCCTGCTCCGCCCCGGTTCGCCCATACCGCCCGGTTTCTCCGAGCTGCGCACCGAAATATCTTCAATCCACCCCCCGTGGACACTTCGCAACTTTTTCATCTTCTGCCATTCAAGCTGTCTTTGCTCTGGCGTAAGATCAGAGTCCTTCTGAACAGTGGAGTTATTTTTTGGGCCACTCAAGACAGGTGCACAACCGCAAACAAACACAACTGCGACGATTGCAACGACAGCAAACAAACACAGCATCATTATTATGCGATAATTCATTTATGCTTCCTGTATTTATCTTCCCATCACAACCAAGCTGGTAATCAGCATGTAAAACAGGCAAATCCTGATGACGATAGCAGGACAGCGTTTTTGACTACGCCCGGCAGGATTCGAACCTGCGACCTTCGGTTTAGGAAACCGACGCTCTATCCTACTGAGCTACGAGCGCTTTAATCTTAACTCATTGCACTATAACGACTTCCTACAGAAGCTGTCAATCCTTTTTTCCGCTCCGAAAGGGGACGTACCAAAACGTACCAATTTTTGACGCAAGCCCCGGGCAGCTTTCTGAATCCTTTGGCATTGGTCATCACGATATAAACCGAATCATACTCGACCTCAAACCAAAGCGCAAGTTCTATTTCCCAAAATTAGTTTCTTTTTGTTTGGCTTTGAATTGGCTTTGTTTTTTCGCCACCCAAAACCGCAAAAATCTTTATAACCCCTTTTTATATAGATATATACGTTCATTTCGGCCTTTCGCAAATTGGGTTTGTTTTTTCAAATTAAGCACAATTTTTCGTCGTTTTCTACTCATTTTCACCTGTTTTTTTCATTATTCTGCCTTTTTTTCTTCTACATTTCTCAATTCTACATTCTAAATTCTCAATTCATAACATACGAAATACGAATTCGTTAACTATTATACGAATCTAAACATATAAAGGCGGGCAAATTCCGTCATATTCTAAGAAAATCTCCGTGACTCGCCGCATGTCAATTAACCGCAGAGAACGCAGAGAACGCAGAGCATTAGTCAATAGTAAATCGTAAATAGTAAATGGCGAGGTCTCCGTGAGACGGCGGCCTTTATTCGTAGTGCGTGCTGCGTACTGTGTACTGCGTGTTGTGGATAGCGTTTTTGCCCTGTTTTATGCTTTTTTAACTTCATAATTGGACATTGCCTGTTCGATATTGGATATTAACAGAATTTTGCGTATTGCGTGCTGTGGATAGGATTTTATGATGCTCGATTGGAGCCTAATTCTCTAATTCAATAATCAGTCAATCACTCTAAACGGTCTGACCAACCATTGCAAACCTTGTGTTTTTGTCTTATTTTAGGTAATTCAACAAACCGGTTACGTATAGGTTGCTTCTTCTATGCGGGTACGGAACAACGTAGTAGTTTGACTGCATCAATTACGTGAGCTATGCCGTCTTCATATTCTATGTATTTTATTACCTGAAATACACTGGGTATACCAAGAGCCATAAGAGAAACAAATCCTTCTCCAGTTTGCAGATCATGCTTCGTGTGGTCAGGGTTTTTGTAAGCGATTGGCACGACCCTGTTACTATCTATCTCTCTGAAGCAGATAATAATGGGAATGCCCTTGACTTCGGCAATCTGCATTTCGATACCAAGTCCGGTGGATGGATAACTTGCTTCCGCAATTATCACATCTGAATTTTCGACCATTCGTCTATCCCACAGATAACACAATTTGGCCTTCTCGTATGGTGGTTTGCTTGCCAACTGTGGATCGCTGTGTATAAGAGCATACTGGACGGAATGCCCCTCATTATCAGATAACTGCCCCGCCAATTGATGAATGTACAAAGTATATTCTTCAAAAGAATCCCGCGGGACATGGGTAAGGCCGCAACCAATATAGATGTTCATCTAATTAGCTCCTCTTACGTTTGGGACGAGGAATTGATACCCTGTAATTTCCGATGCGATTTCATCCAGAAACTGCTCCGGCGCTTGCTGGATAAACTCACTCAGCAGCCAGTTCTTTTGACTGGAAAGAAAACTGGCCAGTTCGAGTGGCTTATAGCGACATAACTCGCTCAATCGATGCATCGCAGCGAGCATAATTATAGGGGTAAATCTAGAGAGAATTCTTGGCCCTGATGTTTTAACTCGTAAATACCACAACGTTTGGGTCCCATTTATATAGAATAGGCTTACCCTGAGCTTCCGATGCAGTACTTTCAGATTATTCAAGTCACTTTTTGTTGGAGTCTTTGGCCGGGAAAAGTCTACTTCTTCTTCTTTGGTAGACTTGATCTTAATCACGCCTTGTTCTTTTGAATCCAAGGCGAAGGCAGGCGGCATACGGTTAACAACATGCATATTAGAGAAGTCTTCTGAAAGCGTCGCCCGGAATGATGCTTTCTTTGTTGACTTATTTACGACATATTTACAGTCTTTGACCGGAATAAACATACCTGTTTGGGACGGAAACGTAAGGCAGTATGTCCGATGAATACAGGGAAGATTAAACAGAAGCTCTTGTAGGCTATGCGTATTTATCGCCTCACCTTCGCCAAGGTAAGTGGATAAAGATGGAAGAATACCGGCGTTCATTATCTTGACACCCTCATTTGTGATGCTAATTTTGCTCGTTTGGCTTCGCATGTTATGCGACTTGACGCCATGATTTTTAACAAAGGGAATTTTCTTTGCCGTCAGGAGTGCCTTGACTGCATTCATAAACGAGTAGTAGTGAAGAAGCGGCGAGGACTGAGTAGGAAGGCCGAGCGAAGCATGATGGAATTCCCATGCTTGATCCCAATAGAATAGGGCTTCATTTTGCTTTTCTTTCTTAAGCCACAGGCTGACAAATTCCCAGGGACTTCGTGTTAGTACAGTTCGCGAACTTAGTAACGGACCGACTATCGCTTTATGGGGCCTCAACAAGCGGCCTTTGAGCTTGATAGGTACGATGTCATTCATTGTTCATTCGAGTGATGAAGTATCCTGAAACCTGACAACAAATTATATGGTTTCCGCATAACATCCCGAACTTATCGTCATTCAGATGAGTGCCATGCCGGTAACTAATCAACTAGAAGGATGTTCTCGCTATCAATATATCGGCCATTTCCAAGACCAACATTAGTTATACTCACCCCAAATAACGGTGTACTCAACCATTGCAAACCTTGTGTTTTTGCCTGATTTAGGGCAATTCAACAAACCGGTTACATATAGGTCGCGTTTTCTGGGTGTGCTTGGGTACGTGATTTTTTTGACAATCCCTCTCCTGTCGAGTAGATTTCGCGTAGCGGTTACGTGGACAGTGAAACAACAAAGAGTTTTTCCAATAAGACTAAGAAGTGGGAGCCGTAGACAGCTCTGAACCTGGCCAGGGATTTCGCCATCGGATCCGTTTCCATTGTTTCGGTCCCTTCTATGAGCCTAACGCCTGAGAACATCGGCTTGCGGAAGCGAAGCTGTAGCTGGTCCGCGTGGAGGGCGTTGTTAGCTTTCTCCTACCGCTTTGGTCCTCCTGTACCATCCAGTGGGTAGCCATCCTCTATTTCATGCAATAGGACGTCATTGTTTCTCTTTACAGTGGTTGCTCTGACCCACTTGTCTCCGATTAATTTGTATTGCAAATCCTGGAACCATGCGCCATTTCTTCCCGTTACATTGATGGCGTAACTCAGGCTCTGGCTACCATGAAGTTTCCAATTCTTTATAATTACAGTTTGATGTGGGCCAATATTAAATGGGCCAAGCTTGTTCAGAACGGTGAAAAAGCTCTCGCTAGGTGGAACGCCTCTCCTCTCGAATTCGTGTTGCATCTCCAAGTCTACTATATTCAGAGAAACGTCATATAGTGGATAGTCGCCTCCATTACTTATTGCCAACAAGGCCTCTGAGCTTGATGGTTTAAGTCCTGAAAGAGCTACTTTGGTAAAGCCTTCACCAGTAACCTGCCTGAGAGTCTCCTCTGCCTTAACGCGCATTTCTCGCTCGAACGCTGCTTGTGCACGCTCCGCTTGGATATTCTTGGCCATTGCTATGATTGAAGAGAGCACGATAATTGCAGCGACTATTTTCGCCGCCTTGCTGCTCTTCTTATCAGCAAGTGCGATCCAAAAAGCTCCAAGAACGGTTAGTGCCGAGAGGGAATAAGATAGCCAACTCATTTTGCCTCAGATCATAAAAGCTAACAGTGTATATATGGTTTCCGTATAACATCCCGAACTTCTCGTCCTTCAGTCGTGGTGTGGCTCTCAACTGCTGTTTCATCCAACGATACAGCAATCTCCACAATTTATCAAGCTAAACTTACTCCTGACTCCGGCTTGTCTTTAGAAAACATCCCTTATTAAATCGACAGTCCTCAGAATTGCTCTTGAATCCGTTAAAGCAAGAGAATATTATACTTCATTGATTTAAAATATGATTTAAATAAGGAGACAATGATGAACATGAGTATGACCTTCATTACAGTAATAAGGACAATATTATGACCGGGCCGGCAATATAAATATATGGAGTATCTCGATATGCACCAGAGCGGCACGCATTTTACACGACGCGAGTTCATGGCGGCCACTTGAATAACACTTCTTGGCGCGGCAGCGGCAGGCTCCGCGGCCGAAAGGAAGGACGATATTACAATGAAAATCAGCTTTCATACCGATGCATTCAATTCATCTT
>CAZSOR010000114.1:0-13505 GCA_964608395.1 uncultured Pirellulales bacterium | reverse complement strand
TTTATGAGTCCTTTTTTTGCCTGATCTTGCTCTCTGTCCCCGCGAGCAGTCTTTTAACGTTTTCAAGATGCCGGATAATGACCATTACTGGTATCGCAACCGCTACGATTAGTACCGGCCAAAGGTTGCCGAAACTCCATCCCGGCGTTAGAATTATCGCCACAATCAAAACGAGGGGAATAGTAACCGAAGCGGTGATTGATGCTAAGGAGACGTACCGCCAGATCAGGACGACTACGATCCACGTCACCGCGAAAAACAAGGCACAAACTGTAAAGTAGGGCCAAAGGCCCAGTGCTACGCCAAAACTGGTTGCGACGCCCTTGCCACCTTTGAATTTGACGTATATTGGGAAGATATGGCCCAGAATAGCGGCGCAGCCGACGGCGAGCCACAACCAGAGCGTAAGAACGCTGTCAGGTTCGGCTATGAGCATCGTCGCGAGCATCGGGATCAGGCCTTTGAGCACGTCGAGGACAAAACAGAAATATGCCCATTTTCTGCCGAGGGCGCGGGAGACGTTTGTCGCGCCGATATTGCCCGAGCCTATCGAGCGTAAATCCTTGCCGTGTGCTTTGGCAATGAGCAGCCCGAAAGGGATCGAGCCGAGCAGATACGCTGCAATAATAGCGAGCGGGAAAAATACGTGCGTCATTTCCGGCCCTTCCTTTGGAGAATGGATTCATAAACGTCTATCAACTGCCGGGCGGCTCGGCCGATTGAGATATTCTCTTTGAGATTGTCCTCGATAATCGCCTGTGATGCGTTTTCGATATTCTTCGTATCCGTGAAATAGCGAATCGCTTCGGCCAGTGCATCTATGTTCTCGGGAGTATCGATGACCTTGCCGTGCCGGTTATTGACAAAGAAATCGGATGCACCGTTGAATTTCGTGGTTATCACGGGCTTGCAGGCTGCCAGGGCTTCGAGAATGTATCGAGAACAGGGGTCATAGAAAGTCGGCAACACGGCCACATCGGATATCGACATGGCATTTTGTATATTTGGAAGATGCCCGAGAAAAACTATTCTTTTGTCGATGTTGAGTTTTTCAGCTAATGAGCGGAATTTATTTATTTTCCCACTGCCGGCTACTAACAGATATGGGGTCCGAGGCGTTGGTGATTTCTCAAGAAGCGTCATCGCTTCGGTTAGCACATTAAAACCCTTAAGGCGGAAATTATTCGCGCCGAATAAAAAAAATACCGGATTGGCGGAGCTTTCTATTGCAAGCTGCTGAAATATTTTAGTTTTAAGCTTTTCGGCGATTTCGGCATCTACCTGGTTATCGACTTTGACGCCGTTGGGAACCAGGGCTATGCGTTCGCTGTCCAGATTATAATGGTTTATGAACTGATCTTTTACGTAGTTTGAAAGGGCGGCGATAATTGGGCCGTTCGGGTCTCTGCAAAGTTTTTTTTCCGCCCACAGCATCTCCGTCCTGCGCCAGTTTGTCAAAGCTGTAGCTTTTTTATAAGAAAACACAAGCCTGTTCCTGTAGCTTGCAGCATTACGGATTATTGTTTCGGCAAAGCTTCCGCCCGGAGGTTGATATATATCGGCAAAAGTTAAAGGAATAAGACTGTGAATAATATCGTAGTGATTCCGGCCGATATAATTCGAGATCAACTTCGCAAAAGAAGCCAACGAAATGTGTTTGCTATGGCCGGCAGGGCAAAGGAATTGGACATTGGCGTCAGAACTATCACCCTGTGCGGCCAGTATGTCAACGTCAACGCCGAGTTGGGAAAGCGCGGAAGCCAATTCGAAAACAAGCCACTCGGCTCCACCAAGAGAGATATCGAAACGCTCTATTATTATCGCAACTTTCATTTTGTACCAGGCACTATAATCGGGGAAAATCAGTTTGTAAAGGGGACAAGCCTGCCGTATTTAATCTCGCGTCTGGCTATCCGATTGACTTTTCTGACCACTTTGCGAATGAACGCCTTGTCGCGTCCGTTCAGGGGCATCTTTCCGGCGTAACTTTTATAAAAGCGAAGGCGGTCGGTCTTTGAGAAAGCACTGCCCGGGGCCGAATAATATAGCTGGGCGATGTCCTTGATACGAAACCTCTCGGCGAGAATTCGCGGCTTGAATGCCCGCTGCAGGTCGATCAGGTAAAAGGTGCCGTTGTCCGAATAAAATATATGCGCGAGATAAAAATCTCTGTGACGATAGCCCGTATCGTGGAATCTTCTGGCGAATTGACCGAGCCGTTCTATGAAATTTCTTTGCTGCCTAAGACTTTCAGTTTGTGAACGATCATTGAAACAGTCCGGCAGTTTTTGCTCCAGCGATTCGGCGTTGGGAAGTTCTTCGGTTATTATAAAGCTTCTTTTTTCAAGAAGGATGCCCCATTGCTCGCCGTAAGAAATCGTTTTGGGCGTATTTATGCCTGCCCGGGCCAGGTCATCCACCGGGTCAAAATCGAAAGACATCGTACTGTTACGGGTATTATGCCAGAACCAGTTTTTGATTTGGGTCAGAGCGCCGGGGTGGTTGTAACGTTTCAAAAAAAGTGTTTTCTCAGGATCGGATATTTTAAACTCCAGGCGGCTTCGATATTCAGGCAGGCTGGATCCGCCGGGGTCTTTTCCGGAATTGAAAGAAAAGAGAGCGTCAAAAGATGTCAGGCCGAGTTTTTCAAAAGCCGTTACGTAGCCGCTGTCTAAGAAAAACGATTGTGTGGTTTCTATAAATCTCTGTTCGGTCATTGCTCAGAGCCAATTATTGATCACTTGGATCATTATCCTGCAAAAAATAGTCTGAGATAACGCCCATGAAACGATTATATTTTATGGCGTAATGGGACAATCCTTTTTCGGAGAAGAGCAGAGAATATTTTTTATCCTCGGCTTGTAAATTCGGAGATACTTTAGTCCACTGATCTTTATCCATAGCCAATATTTCTTTGATGCGTTCGGCGTAAAAATCGGATACGGGAAGATCTGAAAAGGCGTTGACGAACCAGGGCATAACGTGCCCGATTTTTTTAAGCAGCAGATCGTGCTCCGGGCCGAATTCTAAACAAGACTCGTCTGTGAAATTTTTAAGTTTTTCCATTTTTTCAGAATTAATGTATCCACCGTCGAGACTTATCTGGTGCGACTTTGTTCCCTGGAAAGGGAAAAAATAAGTCCAGCGAAATCGTCCGGGTTTTGCTGCCGCCATAAGCTTAATTGTTTCGAACAGGTCATCACGGTCTTCGTGCGGAAAGCCGATGATCAGGAAGACGGAACTATGCATCCCGTAATCGGCGACCATTTTAATTGCCTCGATGATTTTTTCATTGCTCATGTGGCGATTCAGGATCCTGTTTCGAATTTTCGTGCTGCCTGACTCCACGCCGAACTTGACAATTTTGCAGTTGGCCCGGGCCAGAGCTTTAGCGCATTCGTCATCGAAAAAGCCAACATGTGCATTGACAACAAAGGGAATCCTGGAGACCTTCTTGTAGGCCCGGCAAAATTCCTTTACATAGGCCATGTCAAATGTGAACAGGTCATCGTCGAATATAAACATTTTAATATTACGGTAGTTTTGTTGCAGGTACTCGATCTCCCGGATCATCTGCTTTACACTGAATCTTCGTATATAGTTAAGCTGTTTGAAACTGCATTTCAGGTCGTCCTTGTATGCCTTGACCATCACGTGATTGAAGCAGTAAGTGCAAGAGAATGGGCAGCCTCGCGAGGCCATCAATCCGACCCAGCCATTTTTGGCATCTATCAATCTCTGGAAATCCATGCTCTCGTAGTCTTTGGGAGGCAGTTTCGTTAAATCCGGCATGGGTCGTACAGGATTGATTTTGATTTTACCGGCGTGCACCAGAGCGAGATTGCGCAGGTTTTCCACGCTCTGCCCCCGCTTTAGTTTTTCGACGAATTCCAGGAAGGCTTCTTCGCACTCGCCCCGAAAAACATAGTCGAACAGGCTTGTATCCAGGATTTCGCGGGTGTTAACCAGGGCGTGTATGCCGCCGATTACGAATGGGATCGAGAGCTTTTTCCTCGCCCAGGAAGCAAGCTTTTGTGTATATGGCCATTGATTCGTTACTACTGAAAAGGCAATTATATCCGGCTTTTGACTAATAACTCGCCGGATGAATTCTTCTTCGTCAGGCAGCGGCTCAATATCCTCGCAAAGCTGCCAAAACCCAACCTGATGCCCGGCATCCTTCAGGATCGAGGCCATGTGTGCCACACCGTAATTGAAACCCAACTGTGACTCTGTCGAAGGATAGATAAATAATATTTTCATAATACTTATGATTTTCCGTTAGGCGTATTCACAATTACGTGCGAATCAATTATCCACAGTTCTTTTTGCGGGCTTGCCGTGGCGCTGAGATGTTTGTATTTCCTGGATTTTCTGCCGGCGCTCCGGTGGCTCTTGTTTTGCCAAGGTTCGTTCTTCCATTATCCGCAAGATAGCCTCGTCCGTATTAATGTGCTGTGGATCCGTTAAAGTGTTGACATGTACGATTTTACATTGCGTATTGCCGCACGCGCTCCACCTTCGGATAAAGTTCATATTATTGCTGCCTGCGAAAATAGTAAGAGTAGGTGTTTGCGCTGCGGCCGCGATATGCTGACACGCTGAGTCGTAGCCGATAAATTCATTACATTCGGCAATAAGTGCTGCGATTTCGCCGATTTTGCACTCGACGCCCAGGATTCCGTGTGACATGCCGGGTATTTCGGAGTCCCCAAAGCGGACACTGGCAGTTTCGAAACCCTGATCTCTAAGTTCCGCAATCAGAGAGTCGGAGCGGGAAAGTTCGTCTACGCCGAAACCTCTGTCGAGAAGCACTACGGTTTGCGGGCTTTTCAAAATTTCCTGCAGCAGTTTTTTCTCGAAATCCGTGCTTAGTCTTTTTCGTAAATTTTCTCCTACGCCAAAATTTACTGTGATGAGTTTTCTGCATCCTGCGGTGCTAAGGCGGGAAGTTATATTCCGGGCCTGGTGTGTGATAGGTAACGGTATCCAAACCTTCGGATAGCAAAAGTCGGATATCCCAAAAACAGTATCCATCCAATGATTTGCCAGCTCGGCCATACCTGTGTTTTTCGCCGACGAAGGAAATTTACGGCTGTTGAAAAACAGATAGTTTTCGTGATGGGTCAGCGGCAGAACACCCAGTTGAGAAATTCGTGAGTCCGGATCGATCAAAAGAATATTCTCTTCACAGTCGGGCGGCATTTCTTCGGCGAGAATATCCAGAGTTTCATGCCAGCTTGAAAAACGCTCCAAGAGTCCGCCGCGGCGAGCGTAATTAAGCTGTTGGATTCGAATTCCCGGATTGCCCCCAAAGACGCCGGAGAGTTTTTTGTTGCCGATGATAACAATTTCCGTTTGAGGAAAAAGCTTGGCGAGGCGTTGAATCATAACGCTCAAAATGGCGACGTCGGCACCGATCGTCACACGAGACAGCAAAATGATTTTATCCGGAGATTTGTTTATATCCCAGCTATATTCGCGGCTATGTATGTAATTGGCCCGATGATAGAGACTTTCAAAGGAAGAAATTCTAAACTCGGTCAGTCGTTTATCCAGCGCTATTCCCGCAGAGACGTTACGGCAGTAAGTAATCACCTGAGACATGAGACGGCTGTAGATTTCCACGGGCATATCTTCATAATCGTCGCATAATTTTTCCACGATGATTTCAAAAAGAGCAGATGCGGCCCTGTTATTCAACTGCATATCTGAAAAAGATGTGGCCATTTCACAGAGCAAATCGATGTACTCAGGTTCGAAAGAGCCGTTTTGGTAGTATCGGTCGACGAACGAAAAGGCAACCTGGCGCGATAACCGGGACAGTTCATCGTTGGGGCAGGAGATCTTTTTCAGGCCAATCCACTTGTTTCGGTATACAGATGGTTCCATTTTAATTTTGCTCTTTCAGAAGTTTTGTTGCTGCTGTAAACACTTCGGCCGCAGTTATCTCCGTCATGCATTGATGTTCCCTTGGGCAGATCTTTTTGTGGCAGGGAGAGCAGTCCATCTCTTTTCTAATCACGGTAGTCTTGTCCAAATTCGTAGCAGTGTAACGGGGGTTTGTAGGCCCCATGATAACCACCACCGGAATGTCCAGAGCCACCGCATAATGCCGGGGACCTGTATCATTCGTGATTAAGAGATTACACCTTCGGACCACGGGTTTCAATAGCTCGAGATCGACTTTGTCGTCATAGGTGTTGATGATGTCGGCACGGCTTTTTTTCAGAATGGCCTGCGCAATAGGCTCTTCACCAGGGCCGGATAAAAGCAGAATTTTTGCTCCAAGTTCTTTTTCGCACAGTTCGGCCAGTTCGGCAAAGTATTCCGGCGGCCAGCATTTAGACGCACCGAAACTTGCACCGGGATTAAGCCCGATCACAAGATCATTTTTCCGAATCCCGTACTTTTCAAATAGTGATTCTGCGCGTTTGAGAATCTCTTGCCTGATAAAAAGTCTTGGTTGCATTGTCTCAGGAACATTCAGGCCCAGCCAGCGGCAGATTCCCATGTAATATTCGGCCGTAGGCATAGGTACAATTCGGTAATTACTACGAACAGGTTTAGGGCCGCCCCTTAGAAAAATCCCTCTAAAATTCCGTCGATAACCGTAAATATTTTTTACTCTACCCAACCATACACTAAGAGCCGAACGGACAGAGTTGGCCAGCAAAACGGCCATATCCGCTTTGTAATCACGTATCTGTTCAGTCATGCGCCAGAATCCTGCCCAGGATTTATCATCACAATCAATGAAATCGTCAAACCAGGGCCCGTCCCTGAGTATACCCTGAGCATTCTTTTTAACTATGCCGATAATTTTCGTCCCGGGAAAACTATCACGAAAGCAATCCAGCGCAGGGATTGCCATAACAATATCACCCACCCAGTTTGGGCAGCGGATAATCAGTGTATCAATGTGGTTTACGGATTTTTCTATCATATACGTTTAGCCGGAACTTCCGGTCTAACTTCGCTCTAACCGGCATTTTGGAGACGACTTAAAATTGGCTCCTTACCATTGTTGATTCTTTAAATCATTTCACTCCATGAATTACGAATACTTTCTTAAAATGTTTGTAACCATGCACAATACCAGATTTTAACCTGTTTTTACAGATTTAATTGGTAATTCCGCGTGCTTTATTGCCGTCCTATCCTCGCTTCGTGCTTTGCTCATGACCTATTTTTTGCCCTGCATTATGTAGAATGTCAGCGTCATAAGCTGGAAAACGATAGCAAAGCCAAGCGCAATGAAAACCGAATTATCCTGCCTCTCCGGGCTCATCAGGAACCACACGGTGACGAGCAGGCAGAACAGAACAATAATTTGCACTATGCCTGCCATTAGCCTCATGATGGAAAACTCACCGAACATCTCCGCCCGCTGCATATTTTTAAGCTGTCCCAGAATACTGCTCAGGAGAGCTTCGGTTTTGTCCGCGGGAATTTGCTGCTCAGCGGGCGGCTGTGTTTGTGGTTCGAGCGTCTGCTTTGGCGATTCGGGTGGCTGTTTTGGGGGCTCTGTCTGCTGTATCTCCGGCTCTTGAGACTCTGGGGCGGGTTGTTGGACCTCAATTCGCTCAGGCGATTCGGCGAGATCGGATACCTCTTCGGCAACCTGCGAAGCGGATTCGGTTTGACTCGTGGGAATTGGCTGGGCTTGCTTTTGCTGATCGGCGGGAGAACGCAGATACTTCTTGACGATATTGACTGCCTCCTTAATGTTTACAGCTTTGTAGTCGGGATTTACTCCGGCCAGCGACAAGGATGAGGCGGGCTGTTTCTGATGGGCAGGCGGCATATCGATCAATATTGTTTTGCAGCCGGCCCGCAGACCGGCCTCGATGTCCCGGCTGCTGTTGCCAACGCACCAGGACTGCCCCAGGTCGATATCCATTTCATCAGCGGCTTTCAAAAGCATTCCCGGGCTCGGCTTTCTGGAGTTGCTCTCTTTGCAGTATTTCGGGATAACACCTTCCGGGTGGTATGGGCAATAATATATCCGGTCCAATGATGCGTTCTTATCAGTGAGCAACTGTTTCAATCGTTCATGAATCTCGCCAAGGACTTTCTCGGTGACAATCCCGTGCGCGACTGCCGACTGGTTGGTCACGACAATCAGCTTATAGCCGAGGGCTTTGAGCTGGATGAGTGCCTCCGGGACGCCATCCAGCAGCTTGACCTGCTTAGGATCATTGATATAGCCCGGGTCCTCGATTAGGGTGTCGTCACGATCTAAAAATATAGCTTTTTCAGACATTTTTCGAAATCCGTTTCTTGTTTAACTGTTCGCAAAATCACGCTCTACAAGGTCGCAGATTATATGATAAGCGAGCTGATGAATCTCCTGGCTCCGTGCCGTTGATTCGGCGTCGGCACAAAAGCAAATATCGGCCATGTGCTCCAGCTTGCTGCTTTTTCTGCCTGTAAACGCAATAACGCGAGCGCCTTTTTCCCGGGCGACCTGAACGGCGGCAATAACATTTGCCGATGTGCCGCTGGTCGAGAATGCCCAGAGAATATCATCTTTTTTAACCAGTGCCTCGGCCTGGCGGGCGAAGACTTTCTCATAGGAATAGTCATTGGCAATGCACGTAAGAATCGAAGTGTCGGTCGAAAGGGCCACGGCGGCCAGTGCTTTGCGCTCCCTTGCGAATCGACCCATAAACTCGCCGGCAATGTGCTGGGCATCCGCCGCCGAGCCTCCGTTGCCGCACAGATAGATCGTGCCGCCTTGCTTCAATGCGCTCGTGATTACCTCGGCGACTGCGGCGATCGTCTCGACGCCGACTTTCTCGAAATCAGCAGTCATCTTCTTATGAGTTTCAATGGCCTCAATGACGTGTTTCTTTGTGTCGGGATTCATTAGGATTCCGTTTCCAGTGACTTTATCTTTTCAATCGTTGAGCTCGTGCTTTTGCTTTCAACGAGCGGGGCGAGAGCCACCTTGCCGCCATACGATTCGACGAATTCCCGCCCGACGACACCTTTTACCGCCCAGTCCTCACCTTTGACCAAAACATCCGGCCTGACTTTCTTTATCAGGTTCATTGGATCCGGCTCATTGAAGACCGTGATATAATCGACCATCTCGAGCACGGACAGCAGATAAGCCCGGTCGTGCTGGCTGTTAATCGGCCGGTCCGAACCCTTGATCATCTTCACCGAACTGTCACTGTTTAGCCCGACAACAACGACGTCACCCTGTTGCCTGCAGAATTGCAGGTATTTTACGTGTCCTATGTGCAGCACGTCGAAGCAGCCGTTCGTAAAGACTATGGTCTTTTTTTGTCGGCGGTGCTTGGTAAGTTCGCTGAGCAAAGAATCTGCAGTGCGGATTTTGCCGCCCGGGCCTCGATTCTGTCTATTAATTTCATCTGTTATTTCTTCGATGGTGACCGTTGCCGTGCCGAATTTCTTCACTTCGATTCCGCCGGCGATATTAGAGAGCTGAACCGCGGTTTCGTAATCACGGCCTGCTGCCAATACCGTCGCGAGCGTTGCCAGGACCATGTCACCGGCCCCGGTCACGTCATAGACGCTTCGTGGCCGGGTCGGGATCATCAGGCTCTTGCTATCGGTCTTCAGATACGCACCCTGCTTATCGAGCGTAATAACCACCGCTTCAAGCTGCAGCTTTTGCAACAGATAATCCGCCGCTTTAGCTGCCGTCTCTGCATCGGTGACTTCGAAACCGACCGCTGCGGAAGATTCTTTTCGGTTTGGTGTTATAGCCGTGGCGCCGATATATTTTGAATAATCACTTGTCAGACAGGGATCGACCAGCACCTTTTTGTTTGCCTCGTTTGCCAGCCGGATCATCTGCCGGCAGAGCGAATCACTCAGTAGTCCTTTGTTGTAATCCTGCAGGCAGACCATATCGACCTGAGGCAGATTGTCTTTGTATGCGGCCAAAATCGCCTCGTTCATCTCTTCGGAAAGTGGTTCGGCGGATTCCCGGTCAATTCTGATCAATTGCTGCCGATGAAGATGTTGCGCAAGACCGATCAGCCTCTGCTTGCTGATGGTATGGCGGTTTGCCGCCGTAAACAGCTCGTCGATGTCGGCTCCGGCCTCAATTAGCTTGGTCTTGAGGATTTCGCTGTCACGGTCGTCTCCTATTGCTCCGAGGCAGTAAGCCTTCACCCCTAACGCGGTGAGATTGGCAGCGACAGAGCCTGCTCCGCCGCATCGGTGCTCGGTTTCGGCAATTTTCAGGACCGGAACAGGTGCCTCGGGGCTGATTTTCACGGCGTCGCCATAGATATAGACGTCGAGCATGAAATCGCCCACAACCATAATTTTCGGCGAGCCGAGATTCTTTATAGTTTTCAGCAGGTTTTCGTACATATCATTGCAAATCAATATATAATTACTTCTGAGAGATTTTATCCGCTAACGTATCTTTTATCAAGGCTGTTAATTTATCCTCTCCGGCCAGGAATTTTATCTCAATAGCCAGATAAGCAAAGGGCAGAGGCAATTTGAAATCTGAAATCTGAGATTTGAAATTTGATATAACCTTCGTCCAGTCTTTCTGCGTCGTCAGTATCAAATCCGCCCCAAGTTCTTCTGCTCGCTCTGAAATTTCGCTTAAACAGGCATCCGTGTAGTGATAGTGGTCGTCATAGATTTTCGAGCCGGATAATTCAGCCCCGAGGTTCTTGATAGTGTTCAAAAAGGCATCCGGATTGCCGATACCACAAAAGGCAAATACTTTTTTACCCTTTAACTGCTCAAGGCTGATTTCTTTGTTTTTCATCGATTTTGCGTAAACCGGCGCATGTATCGACCGTGCAATTATCATGCCGGGATTGATTGCTTGCAGTTTTTGCTCGAGTTTGCTCAATTGGGCCTCAGTGACCTGGTCGCATCGGGTAACAACTACAGCTCCCGCTCGATTCAGCGACGAAACAGACTCTCGCAGAAGCCCTGCCGGCAACATCTTGCCGTAACCGAATGGCTGCGTCGCATCAATCGCTGCGATGTCAAGGTCTCTGGCCAGCCGGCGATGTTGAAAGCCGTCATCCATAATCAAAACTTTAGCGGCGTATTTATCGATGGCTTCGGCCGCGCCGGCGAGACGATCAGGATTGACAATTACTTCGGCTTCCGGACAACTCTTAGCAAGAATCGCAATTTCATCTTTGAAGTCTGCGTTTTCCTGTGCTCTTGCTTTATATCCGCGTGTAAGAATTGCGCACTTGCAGTTTTGAGTTATCAGATTACACAACCAGACCACGAGCGGGGTTTTACCCGTCCCGCCGACCGTTATATTGCCAATGCATATGACCGCTGAATCGACATGATGCACCTTGAGCAATCCTTTAGAATACAGGAGATTCCGCAGCCGGACAACAAGCGAGTAAAAAATTGCCGCGACTGCCAGAAGCAACCTCAGCGTGCTCGCACCGAAGCCGCTGCTTTGGCCTGAAATAAGTCTGCGGTAACTTTGTTCGTAGTTCATAGTTTCTTTACTATAAACTTCTGAACGCACAACTACGACTTGCCAATCTTTTCTATAATGGCATCGGCCATCTGGCTTGTGCCTACCGCAGTCGGGTCGTCACGGTGCGGCTTCATGTCGTAAGTGACACTCTTGCCCTCGGCGATTACCGCTGCGACTGCGTTCTCGAGCTTATCAGCCTCGGCCATTTTGCCTATGTGTCTCAGCATCAGCACGCCGCTGAGTATCAGCGCCGTTGGATTGACCTTGTTCAGACCTTTGTATTTCGGTGCGCTGCCGTGCGTTGCCTCGAAGACAGCACGTTTTTCGCCTATATTTGCACCCGGCGCTACGCCAAGCCCGCCGACCAGTCCGGCACACAAATCGCTCAATATGTCACCGTAAAGGTTCGGCAGCACGAGCACATCGTAAAGCTCCGGCTTCTGGATCAACTGCATGCACATATTATCGACGATGCGGTCCTCAAATTCGATATTGGGATATTTCTTCGCGACCTGCCGGCTTACATCGAGCCAGAGTCCGTCCGTGAACTTCATGATGTTGGCCTTGTGAACACTCGTGACCTTCTTGCGTCCCATCTTGCGGGCATATTCGAATGCGTAGCGGACTATTTGCTCGGTGGCTTTGACCGATATTGGCTTGATGGTTATACCGGATTTTTCCCTGACCTTTTTCTCGCTGTGCTTGTTTATCCAGCTTATCAACTCATCAGTGTCGTCTTTGCCGGTTTGAAACTCGACACCCGCATAGCAATCTTCGGTATTCTCGCGAACAATCACAAGGTCGATATCGGTATAACGGCTACGCACGCCTTCGTAGCTCTTGCAGGGCCTGAGGCATGCGTACAAATCCAGCGACTGGCGAAGATGGACGTTTATGCTCCTAAAGCCTTTTCCGACCGGGGTTGTGATCGGGGCTTTTAACGCAACGCCGGTTTTCTTAATCATCTCGACGGTTTCGTCCGGCAGGGGAGTCCCAAGCCGTTCCATTACATCTAAACCCGCTTCAGCAATGCTCCAATTGATGTCCGCACCTGTTGCGTCGATACAGCGACGTGTTGCTTCCGCGATTTCCGGCCCAATCCCGTCGCCGGTTACTAATGTTACATCAGTCATTTCAAATACTCCAAAAATCAACAAAAGCAAAATTCTAACTGCTTAAAGCGATATTGTCAACCAGCGGCTGCAAAATTGTTCTCCGAGTGCATCTGTCTTCATATTCAGCCTGCAAATTACCAATTTACCGGCGGTTATTCCGCTTAAGCAATAATTGTACAACTGTCTGTTTGTGTTATAATCACGATCAATGGAAAATTTAACAGGAGTTCGAAAATGAAGGTCTACCTCGTCCGGCATGGAGAAGCGGTCTCTTCGCAGTTTGATCCTCAAAGACCTCTGAGTGAGCATGGTCTTGCCGATATCCGAAAGGTCGTTTCGTTCATTAAACCTCTGGAAATATCAGTTGAGCATATCTGGCACAGCGGCAAGTTACGGGCGGCACAGACGGCGGAAAAGCTGGCTGAGTCTGTGTCGGTGGAAAAGGATTGCTCTGAACATAAAAACCTGATGCCGAATGACGATGTCACAATCATCGCTGACGAACTGGAGGCTTACGATACGGATTTGATGATAGTAGGTCACCTGCCATTTTTGGCATATCTAACTTCGCTGCTTGTGGCCGGCACGCAGACCGCCAACGTCGCCGCATTCGACGCCGGCGCAATCGCCTGCCTCAACCGCAGCGATCCCGGCCGGTGGCAAATTGAATGGATGATAACACCAGAACTCCTGGCTTGAGGTCATATGCAGCAACGTGGACCGACTAATTCGCTGCATTGATTATGTCATAAAGCTCCGTTAAGCCAAAGCCTTCTGCTCGAACAATGTGCTTGTTGTTCGTCAGAATCAGCCAGGGCAGCGACTGGGCTGGCCGTTCATTGCTATCATCGAGATTCCCTGCTCGTCTGGCTCGCCGCAATTGGGATTGCCGGAAATAAAATTCTCGTATTCCGTAACCGGCAGCAAAGCGCCGA
>CAZSOR010000113.1:11520-13511 GCA_964608395.1 uncultured Pirellulales bacterium | reverse complement strand
GGTTATAAGGAACTCGGTGGCTCGGCTCCGGATTGCCGATTCCTGCTGAACGACCATCCTTCTTCGCCGTCAGAGCAGGATGTGCTGCTCGGCGATATTCGCGATATTTCCGGAAAGATGGCTCCGGATGGAACGCTCAAATGGACGGTACCCGAAGGCAACTGGACAGTGCTGCGATTCGGGTATACGATAACTAATGCCGACGTTTCGACTTACAGCGTCGACTGGCATGGGCACGTACTCGATTACCTCAGCCGGAACGCCTTCGACCGTTATTGGAAGGAAGTTGTCGAGCCGCTTCTGCAAGAAGCCGGGCCGCTGGCCGGCACGACGTTGAAGCAGCTTGAAACCGACAGTTGGGAATGCGGCGGAATGAACTGGAGCCCGGAATTTGCCGCCGATTTCGTGAAATACAGGCTTTACGATCCGATTCCTTACCTGCCGGTCTTCGCGGGCAAGATTGTCGAAAACCGCAATGTCAGCAACGCCTTCCTGGCGGATTTCCGCAAAACGCTCGGAAATTGTGTCGCCGACAATCACTATAAAGTCTTCGCCGAATACGGCCACAAATATAATATGCAAATCCAGCCGGAGTCCGGCGGCCCTCACGCCGGCCCCCTCGATGCCATCAAGAATCTCGGCAACAGCGATATTGTCATGGGCGAATTCTGGGCCCCTTCCCCCCACCGCCCCAGGCCGGTCAATCGCTTTTTTATAAAGCAGTCTTCATCCGTCGCACACATATACGGCAAAAAGTATGTCGGGGCCGAAGCTTTTACGACAATCGGGCCCCACTGGAACGATGTGCTCTGGAAATCACAGAAGCCCAGTATGGATCATGAATTCTGCTCCGGTCTGAATATGATTTTCTTTCATACATTCACGTGCTCTCCAAAGGAAATGGGAATCCCGGGCCAGGAGTATTTTGCAGGTACGCACGTCAATCCGCAGGTCACATGGTGGGAATATTCCGATGCTTTCATAGACTACATAAACCGCTGCCATTTTCTTGTGCAGCAGGGCAAATTTGTTGCCGATGTTTTGTATTATTACGGCGATCACGTACCCAACCTGGCCCAGCTCAAAGAAGCCGATCCGGCAAAAGTCCTGCCCGGCTACGATTATGATGTTACTAACGAAGATATCCTGCTGCAGCTCAAAGTACAGGCCGGCAGGATTCTTGTGCCGGGCGGCGTTCGATATCGTTTGCTTGTCCTGCCCGACCATAAAGTGCTTTCACTGGCCGCACTTCAAAAAGTCGATCAACTGCTCGGCCAGGGAGCAAGCGTGCTGGGCCCAAAACCTCAGCGGCTTGTCAGTCTCGTCGGTGGAGCCGAGAGCCGGAAACGATTTAAGGAGCTGGCCAATCAGCTTTGGGGCGATGCTTCTGCAGCCGCCGGCCAAAAACAAATCGGCAAAGGCCGTTTGATCTGGGGCAAAACCGCCCGCCAGGTGCTTGTCGAGGACGGCGTCAATCCCGATTGCGAATTCGAAGCTGCAACAGACAGCGTGTTCGACTATATCCATTACCGGATTGACGAGATGGATATTTATTTCGTTTGTAATCAGACTGAGCAGACCGAAGATGTCCTGTGCCGATTTCGGGTTGCGGGCAAAACGCCGGAACTCTGGGATCCGGTGACAGGGCAGACCCGGCGACAAGTTGCTTTTAGCGATTCGAATGGGCAAACCGGGATACCGCTGCGGTTTGGTCCTTACGGCTCCTTGTTCATCATATTCAAAAACGAAGAGCTAAAACCATCTGCAACTAAAAACATTGCCAATTACACCGATTACGTGTCGGTCATGGTAATCTCCGGCCCCTGGCAGGTTCGATTCGATCCGAAGTGGGGCGGGCCGGAAAAGGTGACATTTGACAAGCTGATAAGCTGGATGCAGCATTCCGTGCCGGGCATAAAATTCTACTCGGGCAAAGCGACTTACCGCACGACTTTTACTTTCGAGGAAAAAGTTGACCGCCGGAAAGAATA
>CAZSOR010000113.1:0-11420 GCA_964608395.1 uncultured Pirellulales bacterium | reverse complement strand
CGACTTACCGCACGACTTTTACTTTCGAGGAAAAAGTTGACCGCCGGAAAGAATACTGGCTCGACCTGGGCAAGGTCGAGGATGTCGGCATTGCCCGGGTGAGACTGAATGGACAGGATTTGGGAATACTCTGGACCAAGCCCTTTAAAGCGGACATTTCAGATGTATTAAAGCCGGGCGAGAATCTATTGGAAGTGAATGTGGTCAATTCCTGGCGAAACCGCCTTGTCGGGGATCGTGACCTACCGCAAAGCCGGCGATATACGAAAACAAATATCACAATCCGTCCCGAATGGAAATTACTGGAGTCGGGTCTGCTCGGACCCGTTACGATAGAAAAAAGTCGAACGGCCCCGTAATAAATAATGTCATTCCGGCCTTGAGCCGGAATCCAGAAGCACGAAAATGGATTCCCGCTTTCGCGGGAATGACAAAATGTGACAATTACTTTTCAAGGGATTCGAGGATTTCTTTGCCGCCGGCTTTTAAGAGTTCATTAGCGATTTTTTCGGCGATTTCTTCGGCATCTTCCACCGAGCCGGCAAGTTCTCGGCCGATGAAGTTTGTGCCATCCACCTCGGAGATAAAGGCTCGGATGTGGATGTCACCACCCGCTATTTCAGCATAAGCCCCTACCGGGGCGTGACAGCCGCACTGCATTGTGGTCAGGATTTTTCGCTCGGCAGCGGTTGTTGTTCTGGCGTTTTCGTCGTCGAGGGCAGCAATGATTTCGTTCGTCTTGTCATCGTCGGCCCTGGTCTGAATACCCAGCGCGCCCTGTGCCGGGGCGGGAATAAATACCGCCGGGTCGAAAACGAAGGAGATTTTGTCCGCCAGGCCGAGCCGCTGAAGGCCGGCCCGCGCCAGCAGGATCGCATCGAATTGGTCCGTATCAAGTTTTCGCAATCTCGTGTGCACGTTGCCCCGAATGGGCGTCGGAACAAGATCGGCCCGGAGGTGTTTGATCTGGGCGGCACGCCGCAGGCTTGAGGTGCCGATGTTCGCATCTTTTGGCAATTGATCGATAGAATCGACGGGCTCTTTTGCCACCAGGCAATCCTCGACGAAGTTTCTATCGAACACCGCCCCGATGCCCAGCCCTTCTCGCTGGGCGGTGGGCAAATCCTTGAAACTGTGGACGGCGAAGTCGGCCTCGTGAGCCGTCAGGGCATCTTCGACCTGCGAGGTGAAAAAGCCGGTCTCTTTAAGAGTCCACAGTGCGGTTCGCCTATCCTTGTCGCCTGTGGTAGTGATTTCTTTGATTCTGATTTCCAGGTCAGGATAGATTTTTTCGAGCGTGGCGATGACATACTCGGTCTGAGCGATGGCCAGCACCCCGCCGCGAGTTGCTACTGTAAGAGACTTCATGCATATCTTTCTAAAAGCACCCCAAATGAATTTGGGGGCTAAATATTGCCTATGATTATATATTCGATTGTGATGTATTTTATATACATCGACAGCAACTATCAACCGTAAATTGTGTTGAAACCGAACCATCAGGCACAGAAGGCCGTATAGAAATAATCTTGAAAAGAATGTTTTTTGGGGCATAATTGACCTCATAAAGTCAATCGAATGATATTAAGGGAACCAGATGCATAAGTATAGACGCACTATAATGTGGGTGGGTCTGCTGCTGATTATTGTATTGATTGTCCTGTCCATTTATGGTGCGTTTATCGGCGCCGAGCGGGCGGAGCAGTTCTTCAATCGGCCTCCATTGGTGGTTTACTGGACGGCGCTGGCAATGTTGCTGATCATCGGGATCGCAGCTTTTCGCCGGCTTCTTCGCGTGCCCGGATTACTGCTGATTCACGCAGGTTGTGTACTGATTCTTATCGGCGGGATGTGGGGCTCGCGTGCCGGGCACGGCCTTCAGAAAAGGCTCTTCGGAATCGATAAAATCCGCTCGGGCCGAATGGCGATCTACGAGGGCTCAAGTGACAACCACGTCACACTGAACGGCACCCGCGAGCAGAAAAAGCTGCCATTCTCCCTGAAACTGAAAGACTTCCGAATCGAATATTACCAGCCGGTATATCTGCGAATCCAAACACGCCAGGGCCGGCAGTGGAAAGTGCCCGTCGAAGTCGGCAAGGAATTTCCTTTGAGCGAGGAAGCCGGCACTATAAAAATCGTAAAAGAGTACGAGAACCTCAAGATAGGAATGGAAGAGGGCAAGAGTGTCTTCTTCGACGATCCGTCGCCCGGCTCGAATCCGGCACTCGAAGTTCAGATAACCGAACCGGGCGGCCAAACATCCACTCAATACGTCTTCGAACTTTTTCCGGGACACAGCCACGGCCAGGACAAATTCCTGCTGCGCTATCACAGAGTCATCAGCGATTATATAAGCGAGCTGCAGATCATCGAAGGCGGCAAAGTCGTCGCAGAGAAAGACATCGAAGTCAACCACCCGCTGCGATTCGGCGGCTACCATTTTTACCAGAGTTCGTACGACGACAAGGCCGGGCAGTATACCGTTCTACAGGTTGTTTCCGATACGGGACTGTACGTCGTTTATGCCGGCTACTGGATGCTCTGCCTCGGCGTTATCTGGCATATGTGGCTAAGGCATATCTTTTCAAGGTTTAAAACATAAATGGAAATTAAATACACGATTCAGGGCTTACTTATTTACATGACGATCGCCGCCTATTTACTGGCATTCGTCACAACCGTTCTTCGCCGGCCCAAAGCCGGGCATGCCTTATACCTGCTTGGTTTTGCCATTGCCGTTTGCGCATTCGGCTACCGCTGGTATCACGTCCGGCACGTGCCGCTGCAGAATCTTTTCGAAGTATTTTTATGCCTGGGCATGATTTATCCGGTCTCGCTGTTTTGCCGGCGAGTGCTTCGCGTGGGCGGTTACAGCGCCGACATGCTCATCGGAGTGATCGTGCTTTCCCCCGCGGGCTTCATATTCAACGCCGAGCCGCAGCAGCTCCCCCCCGCCCTGCAGAGCTGGCTCTTTACGCCGCACGTTGCCGTTTATATGTTATCATACATCTTTATGGCAAAGGCCACCTTCCAGGCGATTTGCCAACTGGCCGGTAAGAATCCAAAGCCAGGCGAAAAACTCCTGCCGCCCGAAGAGGCGACGTACCGCATTATCTGCGTTGGCTTTCCTCTGCTTACGCTCGGCCTCATCCTCGGCAGTTACTGGGGCAAACTCGCATGGAGCGACTACTGGGGCTGGGACCCGAAAGAACTCTGGTCGCTGGCGTCGTGGCTTGTGTTCCTCGGATATTTCCACTTCCGCTACATGTTCGGCAAAAAGCACCCGCGAATTAACAGCCTCTGGGCGATTGCCGGCACGGCCACTATCATCATCACGCTGCTATGGGTGAATCTCTCCAGAATCTTCTCCGGCCTGCACAGCTACGCAACCTAAAATCCGGCCTTTTACTCTCTGAGGAAAACGGGTATATTATTGATTTTGTTGAATCAATGAATATACCTATGGGTAAGGAGATTTATGAGAGCTTCACTTTTTACCACGATATGTTTGTTGCTGGCCTGTATGGCGGGATGCGTAACGGTCAAGCACCGGCACACAACAACTCAAAGCGTAAAGAACATAACGATTGACAATGGTATTCTATGCGTGTCTTACGATGTAAATGACGGCACGTTTTCAGCACGCCGGGGCGAGAAAGTATTTGTAAAAGATGCGCGTTTTAAGCAAAGTGTCGATGGCGGTATCCCGAAGGTCCGAACGTCAGGTATCCAGGATACGCTCGGATCCGCGCAGACCATCGAAGTCAAATTTCCATCCGGCTATATTTATACTCTCGCACTGTACAGAAATCTGCCGTTTGTCTGCATCAAATCGCAGATGCATAATCCTACCAATGAGAAGCTAATCATAAACAAGATGGTCCCCGTCAGCCTTCAGGTCGATCTTGGCAAGGCTGCCGAGGACCTTCGCATCCTCGGCTGTGACGGATTAACAACCGCCGAGATGGAAAGAACCAGCTATATGTTCATGGCTATGGCTGAGCCGGACACGCGAGCCGGCGTCGTAGCAGGCTGGCTGACGCACGATCGCGCGAGCGGCATTGTCCTATCGAAGCCCGCCGAGAATTCAGTGCGTATCGACGCCAGGAGCGAATACGGAAACCTGCTCATTGAGCCGGGCAAAAACGTCGCCGGCGAAACTTTCGCAATCGGGTACTTCGATGATGCACTGGTCGGACTCGAAGAATACGCCGGGGCAATCGCAAAAAATTACAGAATCAGACTGCCCGAAATTCCGTCCGGCTATTGCACATGGTACTCCAAACCGAACGGCGGCGCTTCCGACGAGCAGCATATAGCCGAGCTTGCCGAGTTCTGCGGGCGGGAATTGACAAAGTTCGGCTTCAATCTGCTCCAAATCGACGACAAATGGCAACTAAGCCAGCGTGATTTCACCAATTACAATCCGACCGGCCCTTACCCGAACGGAATGAAGCCGACCGCCGAGAAGATTAATCAAGAGGGTATGACGGCCGGCATCTGGTTCATTCCGACCGGCTGGGACCCGAACAGGCCTGTCTTCGAAGACCACCAGGACTGGTTTGTCCACAAAAAGGACGGCTCGATTTATACTGTTCACTGGGCGGGAAGCTGCCTGGATATGACGCACCCCGAGGCTCGCGAGTTCCTGTACAGAGTCATTGCACAAATGACCAGAGAGTGGGGCTACAAGTACATCAAGATCGACGGGCTGTGGACCGGGATGGCGACAAAGATATTGTATCCGAAGCCGGACTATCGCGACGACAATCTCGGTGACGCCGTTTTTCACGACCCTTCCAAAACGAACATCGAGGCCTACCGTGACGGCCTGAGGCTCGTTCGCAAAGCCGCCGGCAGAGACATTTACATCCTCGGCTGTAATATCGCGCAGAACATGCGAACGCTCGGCGCTTCTATCGGGCTGGTGGACGGGATGCGGGTCGGAAGCGACATTGGCGCCAGATGGAGTGGAATCATCAGCGGGGCAACCATGGGCACGCGCCTATACTTCATGCATAACCGCCTCTGGCACAACGACCCCGACTGTTTGATGCTGCGCGAGCCGCTGACTCTCGACCAGGCCCGCGCGTGGGGCTCGTGGATCGGCATAAGCGGCCAGTTGAATATCGCCAGCGAATGGCTGCCCGGCCTGCCCGACGACAGGCTCGATATTGTCAAGCGTTCCATGCCGAACCACGGCCTGAGCGGCCGGCCGATCGACTTGTTCGAATCTAACATGGCAAAAATCTGGCATCTGACAAGCGGCACAGGCCGGCAAAGAAAAGATATCGTCGGCCTGTTCAACTGGGACGAGGAGAAATCCGAGACGGTCCGCGTCGAACTGGATAAACTTAATCTGCCTGACAGCGGGAGCGGCACGTATGTCGGCTTCGATTACTGGGCCGATCAGTTCATCGGGCCGTTTTCGGGCGTGCTCGAAGCGGAATTACGTCCCTCCTGCTGCCGGATAATCAGCATCCGACCGCTCGGCGACAGACCCGTGCTTGTGAGTACATCCAGGCACGTCACCCAGGGCATCGTGGATGTCGACCAGGAGAGTTGGAACAGCAGAAAATACGAGATGCGCGGCAAATCCAAAGTCGTCGGCGAGGATCCGTACGAGCTTCGCATTTACGCACCAACCGGCAGCGGCTCATGGCAGGTCCGGTCGGTAGATGTTTCGCAGGCTGATAGCCAGGCCGGTGTCACTATCGAATCCGAGCAGGCCGGGCCGGAAATCCGCGTCACCATAAACAGCCCTAAGAATCGCTCGGTGTCATGGAAAATTGTCTTTAAATACGAACAATGACAAACTGCCGCTAAGTTAGCAAATTGTTATAAAAAACGTACCATGTGCAGAAGCATGATCAACAAAACGAGGTAATTCATATGAGCATTAAATTGGGTCTTAAGATTGCCATAGCCTGCACAATTATACTTGTATTGATTCCGGGCGGATTGCTGTTCCGGCTATGGAGAACACCTCTGGTCGTCATGGGCTCTGGAACGCCTGGCGGCGAGTTATTCGACATGAGTACCGCCGTCGGTCGGGTTTTCGCCGACGTGCAGGAATGTGGAGAGCAGCAGAAGAACCTATACCTGTGTATAGAAGCATACAGGGAAAAAAACGGCCGGCTCCCGGAAAACATGGATGAATTGATAAACGACATTCCAGAAACCATGTCATTCACCGATTGTCCTTCGGATCTAACATGGTATGAAGTACATTTCGGAAACTACGGCAGACCTGACGCCGTCTTTATCCAGGAGGCACAGAATAAGCATCCAACCGCCTTTAAGCTTTGGGCCAGGGGCATCAAGCCATGCGTACAAACCATGGGAGACGGCACTATCCATCTCTTCGAAGGCGGCAAAATCGCCACCATACAGGCACGAAAAAATAAAGACAATTAATTTTCGCTTTTTAAGGAGATCGTACAATGATGTCACAAAGAAGAATAATCGCCATATTGCTTATTGGTCTGTCACTTACTATCGGATTCGTGCAAGCGGCAACTGGCCAGACGGTGACGATAGCACAAAATGGCATGGCGAAGGCCGTAATAGTTGTTGCCGCCGATGCTGCCGAACCGGAGCGTCACGCGGCGAATGAACTGGCCGGCTTTCTCCGGCAGATTACCGGAGCGACTTTCAAGATTAAAGACCCCCCTGCCAGCGGCCAATCCCGATTGCTCGTAGGCCCCGGAGCAGCAAAATCGGCCGTGGCGGATTTCTCCACCGAAGGATTAGGCTCAGACGGTATTGTCATCCGCACTGTCGGTGACGATTTGATCCTGGCCGGCGGCAGGCCGCGAGGTACGCTCTATGCAGTTTATACCTTCCTCGAAGAGAACATCGGCTGCCGGTGGTGGTCGTCGAAAGCCAGCACCATTCCAATCAAGCCGACGCTCCGAATCGGCCGGCTCAACGTTCGCTACGTACCGCCGCTGGAATATCGCGAGACGTTCTGGTTCGACGCCTTCAATGGCGATTGGGCCGTACGGAACAAGAGCAACGGCAACAGCGAGCGGCTGGATGCAAAACGCGGCGGCAAACACATGTACCAAGGATTTGTACACACATTCTTCCCGTTAATTCAGCCGGAAAAATATTTCGCGGACCACCCCGAATGGTTCAGCGAAATCGACGGCAAACGCATTCACGAGCGGGCGCAGCTCTGCCTGACGAACGAAGAAATGCGCGCCGAGCTGGTCAAAAATCTCAAGCAACGTCTGCGCAATAATCCGACCGCTACGATTGCTTCGGTCTCACAGAACGACTGGCACGGGAACTGCCAATGCAGCAAATGTGCGGCGATAGAAAAAGAAGAAGGCAGTCCCGCGGGATTAATGCTGCGCTTCGTCAATGCCGTGGCAGAAGAAATCGAAGATGAATTTCCCAACGTAGCTATCAGCACGTTAGCCTATCAGTACACGCGCAAGCCGCCGAAGATCACCAAGCCGAGACCCAACGTTATTGTGAGACTGTGCAGCATCGAGTGCTCGTTCAGCAAGCCGCTATCCGACGAACGGAACAGAAAGTTCCGCGATGATATTGTCGGCTGGTCAAAGATTTGTAACCGGCTTTATATCTGGGATTATACAACTAATTTTCGACACTATATTATGCCGCACCCTAATCTGCTTGTGCTTGGGCCGAATATAAAATTCTTCGTTGACCATAATGTAAAAGGCCTCTTCGAACAGGGTGCGTATACATCCAACGGCGCTGAGATGGCTGAGCTGCGCGCCTGGGTGCTTGCCAAGCTTCTGTGGAATCCCAACCTGGACTGGCGCAAGCTCATTGGAGAATTCATCGATGGTTATTACGGCCCCGCCGGTCCGGCAATAAAAGATTATCTAGAAATTATACATAATGCTGTCGAGGTTAGCGGCGATCATCTCGGCTGTTTTTCGCAGCACACAGCAAAGTTTCTTTCCTTCGATACACTCAGCAAGGGATGGGAGAAATTGAAAGCCGCCGAAGCAGCCGTCCGAGACAATCCAGAGTTGCGCTTCCGCGTCCAGGTCGCCCAAATGCCGATAATGTACGTATTTATAATGAGATGGAACGAGATGCGCAAGGCTTGTAAAACCGCCGATGCCGATTGGCCGATGGCCGAATCTATCAAAGCAACATTTGAACAATTTACGGAAGTGGCCAAGAAAAAAGACGTCACCCGTTTGAACGAATGGCAGGACGGCTTCGGCAATCTGGATAAAGCTCTCGAGCGGGCTAAAAAGTAAACGTCCTATAACAACGCAATCAAATACACAACCCAAAATTCGCGCTTGTCGATTTTGCGGAATCACGGTATATTTGCATTAATGGATAGTGACACACCATTTCGAATCCGGCTCTTTTAGAAATTGCGGGATGAGGTCTTATTTTAGAAAAGGAGACACAAGAATGGCTCGATTTATTCGCATAACAAGCTGTGTATTTCTGGTTTGCGTTGCCGGGGCGGCAATTGCCGAACCGCAGTACGCCCCGGACCGGGAGGCGGACATTCTGCATATCACTATCGATGTGACGCCCGACTTCAAGAACCGGACTATCGCCGGGACGACGACGATTAAGTTTGCGCCGATTTCCAAGCCGCTGACGGAGTTCCGGCTGGACGCGGCCGACCTTGATGTTTCTTCGGTTACATCAAATGCGAAGATTGAAGGATATACCGCAACGGACAAGGCCATCACGATCACCTTCGAGCCGGCGGTTCCGGTCGGAGCCGAGGCAACCGTCACGATAATCTACGAAGCCGAGCCGAAGCAGGGACTATACTTCCGCACGCCAGAGATGGGCTATCCGGAGCAGGACACCCACCTTTTCACCCAGGGCGAATCCCACACGGCTCCGCACTGGTATCCGAATTACGACTACCCCAACGAGCGTTCGAGTTCCGAGGTAATTTGCCGGGTGCCGGAGGATATGACGGTCATATCTAACGGCAGGCTCGTCTCGGAACAGACAGATCCCGACAGCGGATTAAAGGTAGTAACCTGGCTCCAGGAAAAACCTCACGTCAACTATCTGGTCGCACTGGTGGCAGGAAAATTAAAGAAGATCGAATCAAAGTATAAAGATATTCCGATAGCTTTTTATACGCCGGTGTCGCTGATAGAGTACGCCCAAAACTCATTCAAAGACACGGCGGACATGCTGGAGTTTTACGAGCAAGAGATCGGCATGCCCTACCCGTGGGACAAGTATGACCAGGCCGTTGTCAGGGATTTCGTCGCAGGAGGGATGGAGAACACAACACTAACCATATTGACGGAAGGTACACTTCATACAAACGATACCGAGAACATCCGCTCGAGCCAGAGTCTCGTGGCCCATGAGATGGTCCATCAATGGTTCGGCGACTATGTGACGTGCAAAGACTGGAGCCATCTGTGGCTGAATGAGGGATTTGCCGTTTATTATGAGAAACTCTACGACGGCCATAAAAACGGGCACGACTCCATGCTCTACGGGCTCTATCAAACTGCGAGTTGGGTGCTTTCCGACCGTCCCGTTCACAAACCGATTGTCTATCGCTCATACAGCATGGCCGACGAGCAGTTCGACTACCGCGCTTATCAGAAAGGCGCCTGGGTGCTGCACATGCTTCGCACAGAACTGGGCGAGGAAATGTTCCGCAAATGCGTTAAAACATATCTCAAACGGCATGCTTTAAGCAGCGTAGTCACGGAGGATCTCCGCTCGGTAATCGAGGAATTGACAGGTAGGTCGTATGACAGATTCTTCGACCAGTGGATTTATCACGGCCGGCATCCCGATCTGAAAGTCGGCTACAACTGGTCGGAGAAAGACAAGCTCGCCAAAATCTCCATCGAGCAGACGCAGAAGGTCACTGAAAAGGTAATGCTGTTTCACTTCCAGGCGAAGGTTCGTTTTATAATACAAGACAAATTGATCGACCGTGAAATTTTTATAGACAGTAAACAGCACGATTTTTACTTCCGACTGCCTGACGAGCCGAACGTCGTTCGATTCGATCCCGATTACGGCCTGCTGGCCAATATCAAGTTCGAAAAACCAACGGTGATGCTTTACCAGCAGTTGGAGAATCAAGATGACGTGATCGGGCAATTGCGGGCCATCGATGCACTTAAGGAAAAGAAAGATAAGAAGACTGTCGAAAAGCTTAAGGATGTTCTCAACAACGACCCGTTTTACGCCGTGCGTAGAAATGCATCTCCGACGTTGCGCGAGATTCACACCAATGAGGCGTTCGAGGCGCTCGCCGACTCGCTGGTTCAGGCCGATGCGCGCGTGCGCCAGCAGGTCGTCAGAGATGTCAGCAGTTTTTACAGGTCTGTAACTCTTACACTTTTAAAGAGGACTTTAAGAAATGAAAAGAATCCTGCGATTCTGGAGGTGGCGATTCGCAACCTTGGTCTCTACCATCACAAGAGCACTCGCCGCTTGCTCCTGAAGTACCTCCAATCCGTATCTTACCGCAACGAGCTGGCAACCGCCGCGATCGAGGCGATTCGTATGCTGGATGAGCCTTTCTTTATTGTACCTCTCCAGAGAGTGCTGGATGAGCGAGAGACAGACTTTCGTTCATGGCCCTTCACGCGAGGTCTCAACACACTTGCGCACATTGCCCGCAATGAAGACGATAAAACAAAGGTACGCAATTTTTTAGCCGGCTATGTCAATCATCCTAAGAACAGGATTCAGGCCGGGGCGATTGGGGCATTGGGAACCCTCGGCGACCCCAAGGCCATCCCCATCGTCGAGACGTTTTCGAATGATGAGCCGGACGATAATATCGAACGCTCCGCCGAGAGAGCCCTTAAAGAATTGCGGCAGCGCAAACAGCTCGTTCCGGACGAAATCGTCCGCCTGCGCGAAACGGTTGACGAATTCAGGAAAGAAACCGACAAACTCAAAAACGACCTGGACGACATCAAAAAGCGGCTGGACGCGAAGGAAAAAACCGTCGAGAAGGAGGACAAAGACGAAACAGCAGATTCGAACAAAGACACTCCTCCGGATAAATCCGAGGAGAAATAGTCTCGAATCCGGCTTATAAATTTATTCGCCAGAGTGCATCGGCGTCAAAAAGACACAAAATATAGAAAAAATCAATTTTGTGCGCACATTTCGACAGTGTAATCACACTATAATAACAGAAGTTGATATCAACTTGTTCTTTGAATGGTGAATTGTTGTGGATTTGAATTCAGAAACACAATTAGTTGAAGCCGCCCAAAATGGCCATTTGGAAAGCTTCGGTGCTCTCTACAAACGTTATCACAGCCCGATGGTTGCATTGGCTTATTCGATGCTGGCCGACAGGGACCTCGCAGAGGATGCCGCCCAGGAAGTTTTCGCCATCGCCTGCCGCGACATAGAGAGTTTGAAAAGTAAAGAGAGATTTGCCGCATGGTTGGCGG
>CAZSOR010000112.1:0-13620 GCA_964608395.1 uncultured Pirellulales bacterium | reverse complement strand
ATTTACACCGATTAACATAGATTCCTGGTTTATAAAAGATTTTGCCTTTTTACTTAATTTATGTTTTCTAAATTCCATTTGTTATACATTATACGAACCATATCACGAAAAGGCGGGCATATTTTCAAAAAATCTCCGTGAGACGGCGACCTTTGGTCACAGTGAGTGCTGCGTACCGCGTGCTGCGAATAGCATCTTAGGATTCGCGATGTCATTTCGACCGGAGGGCTACCAACGGCAGGCCGGAGCGGAGAAATCTATTAGAATTCCAATATTTCCCTCTAAACGATCACTTTTTCCCACTTTTTCGAAAAATCTCAATTTTGCTATCAACACTTATTCCGCGAGAAACGCCTTCTCAATTGAAAAAAATGAAGGCAGAATGGAGATGGTACAAGTTACTCCTGCCCGGTTATTCCCGGTTTCTGCCTTCATTTTTATTATATATACAAGTCAAGAAAAAAAGGAAATTATCTATACTTATGATTTGAGTACTGATATAATTTATTATAGTATCCAGCGAGTACACCCAGCGAGTACACCCAGCGAGTACACCCAGCGAGTACACCTGTAGAGACGTCGGGCGTAACTAAGGAATTGGTTCGTTACATCGTTTTATAAATAGTTAGAGGGAGACTTATGATGTGCGGGACGAGTATTTTTGGCCGACCGGGCAAAAGGCTTGATAGTTTGAGAATTTTGTTGTTATTTGAATTAATTATCCGCTTTTCATTTGGAACTGTCTTGATTCATGCAGATTCTTCTGAGCGTGAAGGAATACGGCCAATTGCTGACCCTGGCCGGCCACGATACGCGGCTACAGAACCAGTGAAACTTGATGGAAGTAAATCTTATGATCCTGACAATTCTGGTACGTTGAGCTACACTTGGCGTCAAAAGGGTGGTCCATCAGTGGTCATGACCAACGCGAATACTGCTACACCTACAATTAGCGGCTTTTTGCAGACAGATGAGATTCAGACATGCGAGTTTGAGTTGGCGGTCAGCAACGGTGCTTTGACGAGTTTGCCTAATAATGTGAAGGTTATCATAGTCCCAACCCTCAATGAAGTTACAATGGTGCTTGAGAATCCTGCCTTCGATCCGGAAAAACCCACTATAGTGTATTTCGGAGGAGGAGACTGTAAAATCGGCTTACCGAATCAATCTTGGAACTTTCCTGTTTGGAGTAGTGAGGCGAACATCGTTTGGAGTAGTAAGGCAAACATCATAGATTTTCCCTACGGATATGTGCCCGACGTCAACTCTGTCGATCCGCTCACATACTACAGATACGGTGATATAATCATTGTTTATCTATCGGCGCTTGCACCAGATTACAGACAACCGATTCAAACTATGGGTTGGAGCACAGGTGGACAGCCTGCAGCCGACGTCGGCCTGCGGCTAAACATGGACTACCAGGATGCCAGATACGCCGTGAACCGCGTTACGTTCTTGGATGCAACCGGCATTTGCCGTGATTATTCTGAAAGTATTAGGCGATTTCTTGATAGTTCCGTCGATGGTGAATCATGTTGGATCGACAATTATGTAAGCACACTGACAGGAACTCACCTCATGCGACATCTGAGCTTTCACCCAAACGTGTTGAACATCGGCTTTGAGGTAATGAACCATGAACTCGCTCGACAGTGGTACGGTAATTCTATTACAAACATCGATACGGAAAATTTCAACCATGGTGTAATTGCCGGCGCCTACTGGTCTGTAATTGGTCCGGGCAAGAACCTTCAACTTGCATCAACGCCGGATGCTAAGACTTATATATTCAAATGGCATGGCCAAGCATCAGCCGGGTACATGGACTTCTACGATGAGCCCAATCACCCCGGCAGACTGCCGGAGCCGGTCACGCTCGTTGGACCTGTCGATGCCGGTTATCACAATGGTGTTGTTTTGACATGTCGGGCGAGTGAAAATGTTGTTGGCTATCAGCTTTTGTTCGGCGCTGATTCTTATCGTGTAATAGATTACGATATAATCTCCGATACTTCCGACCCGCCGGACGAAGTCATTACTTCACTGCCCTTCGAAGAAACGTGGTGGACGGTGAGGATTCGTGATCAGTACGGCTCCAGCATCTATGCCGATCCAAGGTGTCTCGATGCCCATATCTTATCGTTACCAGTCGAGAATTTGGCCACAGGAAAAAGATATGGTTATATTCAAGATGCTATTGATGACTGTGTATCTGGTGATGAGATTATCATTACGGAGAGGAGTTTAATAGGGACGCACCATTATTCGCTAAGAAAATAATAAAAAAATTGAAAATTCATCGAGAAATAGAAAGAGAGCTATTGTGTGCATAAAAAGAAGATTCGGCTGGTCGGGCAGAGGGGTTACCGGCCGGCAAAGCGGATTTTTAGAGAGGCGAGTTAGAAGAAATATTTCTAACGGGACCGGATTTACGCTCATTGAGCTTTTAGTGGTAATTGCCATTATCGCGATGTTAGTGGCGATACTGCTGCCGGCACTACAGCGGGTAAGAAAGCAAGCGCGTGCTGTTGTCTGCCAATCGAACCTCAAGCAGTGGGTAACAATACTGGACCTCTACGCAGAGGAAAACCAGGGACGATTCCCCGACATGCGTTATTCAGCATTACTGCTCCGCGGCTCGTTTGTCAGTGAGGATGATCCGAACTTATCTGAGCCATTGAATTCGTTTGACACGAAAGGGATCGCTCTTTGCCCGATGGCCGTCAAACCCAGTGGGGGAGGTTTATTGGGTACAACGTTTGAAGCCTGGGAGATTACAGGACTGGGTCCGCCGTTTCATTGCAGTTATGGATTCAACCAAGATTTACCCAGTCAACTATTTCTAGGTCCAGGCGTTTTATGGTCAGGAACAGCGCCCAATTCCCGGTTCTTCTTGATTGCAAACGCCCTAAACATCATGTCAATGATAACGAATGCCCCCCCCAGACCGATTCAGAACGCTCATGGATTGAATGGAGTTCCTTCTGTATGAACCGTCACAACGGTTACATCAACGGCCTTTTTTTAGACTGGTCAGTCAGGAAGATCGGGCTTAAAGAATTGTGGACTTTGAAATGGTACCCGGGATTCGACACAGCAAACGAATGGACAAAAGCCGGCGGCGTGCAGCCCGAGGACTGGCCCCAATGGATGCGGAAATTCAAGGATTATTAGCTGAGACCCGCCTATCTTAGGCGATTTTGCCCTACGAAACAAATGTAGGATAAAAAATCTATTGCAAATCTGTGGGGCTTTACTATAATACCCGCTTGTTTGTGCGTGATGTGCACCACGCAACGCAATACGATATACGCAATACGAATATAGGGAGAAGTTTCAATGGAACCAGTTACGGAATCCGGAATTGACTTATTTGCCGGCGATTTGCCGTCTATGGACGAGATTAAAACGCTGTCTGAGTTTATCCATTCCGGCGAATCGAGCCGGATAAGCTTCAATGAACAAGTAGAATCAAATATGTCCAAAAGCGGACAGAAAGCCTCTCTGGCAGCGGGAATCGGTCTTTTTGTTCTTGGCAGAAATGCCGAAGCAGCCGAGAAACTTGCGAAAGGCACTGACTGCAAAGAAAAATTCATCTGTCTGGCCTTTGCGCTTCGCCGGCTGGGCGAATTCGAAAAGGCGATCGAAAAACTGCAAAAAAGTCTCGATTTTGAGGCTGATAAACTAAACATAACACTGGAAAAAGCCGCCACATATCGTTACGCAGGTGATTTTAAGGCTGTGGCGAAAGAACTTAAAACCTGCACTAACTTTGAGAACGTAAGCGCCGAGTATCACTATCAGCTTGCCCGCCTTCAGGAAACCGAGGGTCTTTACGATGAGGCGGTTGACAATTACCAAAAGGCTTTGGAATTATCTCCGAACCATCAAAAAGCACTTTTCCATCTGGCCTTTCGCTGTGACTTGTCCGGTAATGAAGAGGCTGCTATCGACTACTACAGGCAAATTGCTGCAAGCTCGCCGGTTTACGTAAGCGCCCTGATGAATTTAGCTGTTCTTTACGAAGATAGCGAAGAGTTAGACAAAGCAACTCAATGTATCGATGCCGTCCTGGAGGCTCATCCGAATCACCAAAGAGCAATTATGTTCAAGAAAGACATCGATAGCTCAAAAACGATGTTCTATGACGAGGAAAAAGAAAAGAAGAAGACCCGCAAAAGCCAGATTCTCGAAACTCCAATGTCTGATTTTGAGCTATCGGTCCGCAGCAGAAACTGCCTGAAGAAAATGAAGATCGACACGCTCGGCGACCTTCTGAATATCACCGAAATAGAGCTGCTGTCTTATAAAAACTTTGGTGAAACTTCACTCAGGGAAATCAAAGCTATCCTCGAACCAAAAGGATTATACCTCGGCATGGCCCTGGAGGATAAACAGCTCTCTTCAGCAGAAATAGCCGATGATGCCGTAGCAGAAGACCAGGAAGAAGGACTCAATAACAAACCGGTCGATGATCTCCGATTGTCGGTGCGTGCCCGAAAATGCCTGCAAAAGCTCAATATTCATACAATCGGTGAAATAACAAGCAAAACGGATGCTGAACTCCTCGGCTGTAAAAACTTCGGCGTGACAAGCCTGAACGAAGTAAAAATAGCTCTTGGTGACCTTGGATTATTGCTGCGAAACCTGGACTAACCGATTGATCATTATCAGGTAAATTGACATTGTCCACCATAATCCAACTGACAGCAGATCCGGGGAAAATTGTCTCGCGGACGGTCTGGCATATACACCATCTTCGAGTGTCAAGCAGTAAAAACGCAATCCTTTTGCTTCTGCTGCTGATTCTCAGCGGTTGTAAGAAACGTCAGCTTACGACGCCCACCGTCCAGATGGATATCGAATCACAGTTTTGGATCAGAGTATTGCTCTTCGATGATGTCACAGCCTGCACACTAAAAACTGTCTCGCCATTCAGCGTCATCAACGACCAGACCGCACCACAAGCACAGAATACAGTAGCTCGGTTTAACCAAATCAATGTACCGATAAGCCTTGAACTGACCAACGGCAGAATCACTATCGCCGGCCAAGCCTTCGCAAACGACAATGTCGTCATTTTCCCAGACGACCCATACATCTTCAACGTGAACGGCAACGATTATCGCGGTAAGTTAAGGCTTATAATCAACCCTGACGGCAATTCGTTCGATGTGATCAATCTGGTGCCGCCCGAGCCATATTTAGCCGGCGTCGTAGGTGCCGAGATGCCCGGCTACTGGGAGCCGGAAGCGCTCAAGGCACAGGCAATTACAGCAAGAACTTATTGTTTTTACATTAAAAAGCGATTCGGCACCAATCGCGACTGGGATATGAAACAAACAGCAGCACACCAGGTTTACCGCGGCCTCAGCGCCGAGTCGGCACAGATCTGGCAAGCCGTCAACCAGACAAAAGGCCAGGTAATTAGCTGTAAACAATCCGGCGGTCACGAAGACATTTTTCCCGCCTACTACAGCTCAACCTGCGGCGGCCATACCGAGAACAGTAAAAATGTATTCGGCGATTCGTTCGAACCACTAACCGGCGTGCCCTGCCCCTATTGCCAGGATGTGGCCAAGCCCAAGTTCTTCTTCTGGCCTATGATCCAGTTTGACGAGGCTGATATTACAACTAAGTTGCTGGAAAGATATTCACAACTCAAGCAGCTCGGAGAAATCACAAACATAACCGTGGCCGGCCAAAGTGATTATGGAGAATTTTCTCGATTGACAAAAATAAAACTCCTCGGCTCGACCGGCAAAAGCGATTTTCTCAGGGCCGAGGACTTTCGTCTGGCAATCGATCCAACAGGCCGAAAATTGAGAAGCACAATTTGCCAAATCATAAAATTGTCTGATAAATGGGCGTTTCTCTCAGGAAGAGGCTGGGGGCACGGCGTCGGAATGTGCCAATGCGGTGCTCAGGGCATGGCAAGAGAAGGCAAAACTACTCAGCAGATACTTTCATATTATTACCCGGGATCAAAAATCAAAAGCATTTATTGAAACCGGGAAATGTGGAATATTTGCATTAAGAAAGTTAATATACGAAAATAACAGCATAAAAAACATGAAGGGCAAAATTCGATATTCGAATTCCATGAATGGATAATCTTATGTTCTCAGTTTATAATTACATAGCAAATGGCTGATTTTGAAGTACTCCATCAAGATTCGAGCTGTGCCGCCAGGCTGGGTTTGCTGCATACCGCTCATGGGGAGATCGAAACTCCCGTTTTTATGCCGGTCGGCACTGCCGGGGCGGTAAAAGGTATCACTCCGCAGCAGCTCAAAGATACAGGCGCCGGCATCATCCTGGGCAATACCTACCATTTGCTGCTCAGGCCCGGGGTCGAGACGATTGAAAAGCTTGGCGGACTTCACAAATTCATGGCCTGGGACCGGCCTATCCTGACCGACAGCGGCGGATACCAGGTGTTCTCCCTGAGCCCACTGACCAAAATCGACGACGACGGCGTTGAATTTGCCAGCCACGTGGACGGGGCAAAGATATATTTGAACGCTGAAATCGCGACAGAAATCCAAAATAGATTAGCCGTCGACATAATCATGTGCTTCGACCAATGCACACCATCCGGCGTCGAAACGCCCCAGCTCGAAAAAGCCGTCGAGAGAACCATACTTTGGGCCAAACGCTGCAAAAAGGCGCATAATAGACCGAACCAGATGCTTTTTGCCATTGTCCAGGGCGGAATAAATCCCGAATTGCGAACATACTGTGCTCAAGAGCTTGTCAAAACAGGTTTCGACGGGTACGCTGTCGGCGGATTAAGCGTGGGCGAAGGACATGACGATATGATAAAAACGGTAAGCCATACAACGCGGCTCTTACCGGCGGACAAACCTCGTTACCTTATGGGTGTCGGGACACCGGCGGATATTATTGCCGCCGTTTCGGCCGGTATCGATATGTTCGATTGCGTCCTGCCGACGAGAAACGGGCGAAATGCCTTTGCTTTTACCGAAAATGGCCCTCTTCGGCTGAGAAACAACGCTCATATCAACGATACCAGGCCAATCGAAGCCGGCTGCGACTGTTATTGCTGCAGAAATTTCAGCCGGGGCACATTGAGACATTTCTTTAATTCGGGAGAGATGCTCGGGCCGATATTAGTATCTGTGCATAACCTGACTTTCTACCAAAGACTTATGACCAAAATAAGACAAGCCGTAAAAAGAAATAAATTGGCCGACCTGGCAAAAGAATTGATTATTAACTATTGATTATTGGTTATTGATAAAAAGATAAAAAGTGGTTAGTATTACCGGTTTAGCCGGCGGTTACTGTACCGGTTATCTCAATACGGGAATGAAAGATATGAAATTATGAAGGGAAGATAAAAATGAACAATATATGGATATTAGCCCAAACAGACGGCAGCGATGCTTCATCGGGCATTTCTTCTGAGCCGATAGGTTCGGAGCAGCAGACGACAACGACCGCACAATCCGACCCCAATGCGCCGACCGGGACTCAGAAGCGAAATCCTTTCGGGGGCACTCAATTAATCTTTCTCGCTCTGATGTTCGTTCTAATGTACGTGATTCTTTTTAGAGGACCTCGCAAGAAACAGCAGCAACATAAACAAATGGTACAATCGTTGGCAAAAAACGATAGAATACAGACAATTGGCGGGATTATCGGAACCGTTGTCGATATTAAGGAAGACGAGATTACGCTAAAAATTGACGAGTCGAATAATACGAAAATAAAGATTCTCCGTTCAGCAATCGGTAAAAATATGTCGAAAGATAAGAATTAGTCGTTAGCACTTAGCCGGCTATTTCACAGCCGTTAAAGCGATACGCAATACGATATTTGAGGGAAGTTATGAGTAAGAATCTGACGCCGAAAATTATTTTAATCATTGTTTTAGTGTTGGTTGCAATCTGGACTTTATATCCGCCAAACAAGACCTTAAAGCCCGGAATAGACCTGGCCGGTGGGACAAGTCTTATCTATGAAATTGACACCCACGGTCTCAAAGAAGCAGAAAAGAAAGATTTATCGCAGAAATTAATAACCGTTTTGCGAAGGCGAATAGATCCTGCGAACATCCAAAACCTTATATGGCGACCTCAGGGCAGCACCCGCTTCGAGATACAAATGCCCTTAGCAAGCGCAGAAGCACGCCAAAAACGTCAGAACTACGAGAAGGCCGAGACAGACCTGCTCGATAAAAATGTCAGCGCCGCCAAAATCATGCGTTCGCTTAAAAAGCCCGCGGGAGAGCGAGCCGAACTCTTTAAGGAGTTCGCACAGGAAGATCCTAACAGACTGGCAATTCTCAATACTCTTGCCACAGCTCATGACGAGCGTCAGGAGTTGAAAGACAAAAGGGATGCCCTCTACAGCAACCGCGAAGCTACAGAAGCGAAAATGTCATCGGCCGGACTTGACCTCGATAAAATCAACGAAAATATAGGTAATTGGGCCGGGCTAAACGACCAGGAACTCTCCGAATCGATAAGAGAATTCACTGACGTCAACGACAATCGCGATATGCTGACCGGATATGTTAAGAACTTCGCCGAGTGGTCCGGAGTTTCAGATCAGTTTCTGGAGAAAAACGCCGAGTACATCGAGGCAAGAAAAGCCATCGATCAATTAAACCTTACTAAAGATCAGTTGGACTTCAGCCTTGAGTTGGCCGAAAAGTCTACGAAACGCATAAACCAAATCGAAAAGCTCAAAACTAATTTCCCCGATCGAGTCGATGAAATTAACAGGGTAATCAAAGCATTCGACGAGTACCGCCCTTTCAGAGGCAGACTCGACGATCCCAAGGATTTGCAGCGAATGCTAAAAGGCGCCGGAATACTGGAGTTTAGAATACTTCCAACGCAAGGACACCCTGAAGTTGACATGGATCTGATGGCCGGCTACGTCGAGAGACTCAAGGAAATGGGGCCGAGAGCCGCCTCAGACACCCAGTACGTATGGTGTGAAATAGAGAATTTCGAAGAATGGAGGGTGGCCGACAGGGAAGGCCGACCTTCAATTACCGAGGCATTTGGCGACAAATACTATGTCCTTGCCAGCAATAAAATCGACGAATCAATGCTGCATAGCCTCAGCAAGAGAGAGTGGAAATTAGAGAGGTCCAACCCGACAACCGATGAAATGGGGCGAAGGGCGATCGGTTTTCTGCTGGATGACAGAGGCGGAAATCAATTCTTCAAGGTAACTGGAAAGAATATCGACCGGCCGTTATGTATCCTGCTTGATTCAATCGCGATATCGGCACCAAATATCGAAACCCGAATTCGCAGACAAGGCTCAATAACGGGCAACTTCACCCAAACAGCAGTTGAAGACATGGTTAACAAACTAAACGCCGGTTCTTTGCCCGCAAGACTTATAGAACAACCCATTTCAGTTAATACAATAGGCCCGTCCATCGGTGCCGACAATCGCGACCAGGGCGTTAAAGCCGGTTTGATCGGCCTTGTCGCGGTCATTGTGTGTATGACGATTTATTATTGCCTGGCCGGCTCAATCGCGGACGTGGCGTTGCTTTTGAATATGCTCTTTGTCCTGGCAATAATGGCAGGTGTGCGGGCAACCTTCACGTTACCGGGCATCGCCGGCATCATACTTACGATCGGTATGAGTGTTGACGCCAACGTGCTCGTATTCGAAAGGATCCGCGAAGAGCAACTGAGAGGCGCATCGCTCAGGATCGCCATCACAAACGGCTACCAGCGAGCCTTCAGAACCATTTTCGATGCGAATCTGACCACGTTTATTACCGCTGCGATTCTTTACTGGCGTGCTTCGGAAGAAGTCAGAGGCTTTGCGATTGTGCTTATGCTCGGTATCGCATCCAGTATGTTTACCGCTTTGTTCGTAACTCGAGTGATTTTTGATTCTCTCTTGTCGAGGCGAATTATCAAAGATCATTTACTTATGCTCCGCATCATCCACAATCCGAATGTCAACTGGATGCATTCCAGGCCAATCTTCTTCGGCGTATCGAGTGTGCTGATATCTGCAGGATTACTTGTCTTCTTTACAAGAAACGACTTAAAGAACAATAAGTACGACATTGAATTTACCGGCGGAACCAACATACAGGTCAATCTCAAAGAAGCCCTCGACCGGCAGGAAGTCGAAGGAAGAATCGTGAAAATCGGAAATGATTTGAACAATCCCGGCCTTAAAGCGGCAAGCGTTTACAGTATTGGAAAGTCAAACAAACAGTTTGAAATCAGCACAATAGAAACAAACAAAATAGCTGTCACGGCAACTTTCCCTCAGACGGCGCAGCAATCAGCCGGTGAGCTAACAGCCGCAATAGAAAAGGCTCAAACGCAGTTTGCCAGCAGGCTCAGTAACCTGATCGTGACACAAGATACGAACAACGCCGCGGCATTCACAATATCAACAAGCCAGATGAACCAGTCTCTGGTCAAAGATGTATTGGCAGCAGCTTTTCCCGATGCCGATATATCAGAACCCCAGGTCGATGAAATTGTCAATAACGCGATACTGACGGCTTTTGCAGACCAACTGGAAATTCAACAAAATCTTCAGCCCAAAATCATCTCCGAGCAAACGATATCCGAAGAGCTGATAGACTCTTACCCCGAACTGATTGATTTTCTGGGCGGTATCAAGATCGAATGTGAAATCCAAAGATCTGCCACGGCCGGAGAAATCATCCAAAGATTCAAGGATTTGCTGTTTAAGCCCGATATGCAAAACATCGAACGGTATCCTTACGAAATCCTTGATTTAAGCCTGAATGCTCTGGCCGATCCAAACCTGCCTGTCAAATCGTTTGTTTACGTAAGCGCTAATCCCGAAGCAGGTTTCCGCGAACTTTCCGAGGAAGAACGAACACGGTTCATCGAAAACGAAAAGGCTAAAGTCCTGGCGGCAACCATGCTTGAAACCTCACTGCCGCGCGTAAGACAATTCGATCCTTCGGTAGGTGCCGAACAAAAACAACGGGCGTTGATTGCCATTGTCCTGTCGTTATTTGCGATTGTTACTTACATCTGGATTCGATTCGGAAATGTCCGCTACGGCATTGCCGCCATTGTTGCACTCGTGCACGATGTATGTATCACACTCGGAGCGGTCGCCCTCTGCGCCTATATCGCAAATACATCAATAGGGGAATTTCTCTTAATCGGCGACTTCAAAATCAACCTTGCAATGATAGCCGCTTTTCTTACGCTGATCGGTTACTCGCTTAACGATACTATTGTCGTTTTCGACCGTATCAGGGAAAATCGCGGCAAGGCCCGTCAGCTCAGTCCGCAGATGATAACCGACAGTATTAACCAGACTATTTCCAGGACGATTATGACATCTATCACGACATTTATAGTTGTGCTGATAATGTACATATTCGGCGGTCCCGGGTTAAGAGGCTTTACGTTTGCGATCGGTTTGGGCATAATCGTTGGTACCTATTCGTCTATTGCAATAGCAGCGCCAATATTATTGATCGGCACAAAAACACAAAAGGAAAAAGGAAAGCGGAAATCATAGTAAATAGCGTTTGACGCTTAGTTTTCTGATTCCTTCGAAGGCAGGTATCCGTAATCTATCTGTTATTCTTTGCTGAAATGCAAAAGGACTTGAAAATAGGATTGGGTTTGGGCCTGACACTGGTAATCGCCTCTGTGCTCTGGCTGGCTACTCGCCCGAGCCTCCGGCCGGAGGCAAGAATGCAGCAGACTGGCGATACAGATTCCCGGCAGCAATCCGCCGAACAACCTGTCGGTCCTGTCATTGCGAGGTTTCCGGCACCTGATTCAGACGCCGTGCAAAGTAATAAGCTCAACGCACCCCCCGTCAAAATATCGAGTAATGCCACTGGGGCCGGTGACGAGATTGAAAAAAATAATCCACCCGACTCAACAATATACGAGCAAGACGAAAAGATAAAAGCCCAGAAATTCCACATCGTGCGTAAGGGCGAAACGCTATCCAGGATTTCGAGTCTATACTACGGCTCTGGAGGCAAATGGCAAAGAATTCTCGACTCCAACCGAAAGACGATAAAAGATCCGAACAAAATCAAGCCCGGCACAAAACTAATCATCCCCAACTAAACTATTACATCCTTCGCAAAGCCCCAAAGCGATACTTCAGATGTGCGAGTAGGCAGGAACAATTTCGCAATAACACAATCTTGACTCTATTCCCGGATTGTCGTTACGCCAGTCTGCGATCTGGCTAATTGTGCCGCTGATCGTATTTGTTCGGCCGTTGTTAGTCCTCCCGGCAGCCCGGCCCACGTTGGATTCTTGAGGATTCGGTCGGCAGAAATTATGTGAATATGTGTATAATTGAAAAGCCTGCCCCAAAACGTTTGCAAAACACTAATATCTTTAACCCGGAAAAGCTCGAGTTGCAAAAACTCACGAGACAAAATTCCACGGCGCACCTTAAATCGCTGAGTAGTAAACACGTAATACCAGTTGAGATAGACTAACACACGACGAATCATTCTCCAAAACGCCCAAATGCAAATCAGGACGAAAAACCACACCAGATAGTCTGACTTAACATGTGGACTGGCCAGGTAAGGTTCAATTTCGGGCAGAAGTTCAGGCAACTTCTCTTTCAACATATCCAGGAGCTGGGGGGCCTTCATGGCGAGCGTAATCCACACTACAATCCATACTCCACACGAAATAAATCCAAACATGTGGTATGCTAAGGATGGCCGTCCCTCCCAGATGGTCTCCTCCTGACTCGGAGTCGGTGACGTTAAACCAAGCCGGACGTTAGCTCGAACGGATTCGGCTGCCGGCATCGCGGGAGCAGATTGAGGAGCAAGAACTGCTTCCTGACTTTGGCTTGTTTTGCGTACAGCGAGTTTGCCCGGAGGTACGTGGGGCGTTGATTCGCCCTGTGTGACCTGCTTGTTATTCTCATTAGCGTTGGCCCTGCCGGAAGAAGCTGTGACCGAGTCGTGGCCTGCGCTACCCGGAATTGTCAATATCTCTCCACATGACTTACACTTTACCTGGCGGCCGATATGCTCTTTTGACACAGCCATCTTATTTCCACAGTGACATCGGAACCGAATCAAGTTCTTTCGAATATTAGTACCCGCCAAAGTAGAGGCGAAGAACTCTACTTGAGCCAATGGCTTCCAATCGGGCATGCCCTCTCGCCAACAAAGCGTAGTCGCTGGAGTTTGACCTTTGCGCAACGACTCGAATATTTGACCGGCAGTATAAGGCCCGTCAGTTTGACCGCCTTCTCCCGGCAAATACCAAACCGCATCTTTTTGGCTCATCGTATATACCTTCCTTCAATTGGTAGTAGTTTGAGTGATTTTCCGAGTATCGTACACTCTCCATCCTGATTCTTGTTACGCAGTTCCCGAACGGATCGATCCTTAGCTCTTTTGATAAGCTCTCCTCATTAATGTTATGGCCCATCTTAACTACCGGCCCAACTATGACCAATGAAACTCGATACCACTTATGTTTTCGCTTATCGATAAATATAGCCGTTCAAGTCAGGATAGTCACAAGGCTTTTGCTGCTGCGCTGTCGACGAGCCAGGTGACTCTATCGAGAACGGGCCAGAGGGCGTGAATCGGATACCGCACTTCATCGGGCT
>CAZSOR010000111.1:0-13991 GCA_964608395.1 uncultured Pirellulales bacterium | reverse complement strand
GGGGTTGTATTCGAGGATCCTTTCGCCTTCGATAAGCGGCAGGTCGGGGAAGCTCTTATTGGTCGGGTGCTTAGGCCACATGTCGTTCGAGTAAGGCAGGCCGAAGTATTCGTCGAATCCGTGCCGGGTCGGTAAAAATTTGGGAAGATGGCCCAGGTGCCACTTGCCGTAGCAGGCGGTTGCATAGCCGAGCGGTTTGAGCGTTTCGGCGATGGTTTGCTCCTGGTCGCCGATACCGATTTTCGCGTTCGGCCCGATCACGTTAGGCAGGCTGATGCGCTGCGGATAGCAGCCGGTCATCAGCGCCGCCCGCGATGGCGTGCACGACGACGCAGCGGCGTAAAAATCTGTGAACTTCACGCCCTCGGCCGCCATTCGGTCGAGGTTAGGTGTCTTATAGCCTTTGGCACCGAAGACACCGATGTCGGCATAACCAACATCATCGCAGAATATAATGACAACATTCGGTTTGTCAGTAGATTTCACGCCCGATGCCTGCTGTAACTGCCCCCCGCATCCCGGCATTGCCAGCGCCGCCGCCGTCAAACCTGCGGCTCTTAAAAACTCACGCCTGTTCAAATTGTCGCTCATCGCAAAATCTCCTGCTTATCATTTCTTTTTTATGGGCCAGGGCTGGACGCCACACCTGGCGGCCCAAGATTTATACAGTGCCTTCAACTGCTCGATTTTTTGTGGATACTTTTGTGCCAGGCTCGTCAATTCCGTACGGTCGGCCTCGATATCGTACAGCTCCCATTGGCCCGGATGCTTCGAGACCAGTTTCCACTTGCCCTGGCGAACTGCCCGGTTGCCCTCGTGCTCCCAGTAAATCGCTTCACGCTGAATCGACTTGTTGTCGAAAGCCGGCACTAGGCTCCTGCCTTCCATCGGCGTAATCTTATTGCCCTTATATTCGGAGGGATACTCTGCGCCCGCGACGTCCACACAAGTCGCCATAATGTCGATCAAGTGGCCTGGCTGTTGCCGCAGCTCGTTGTGTGTTTTTATGCGTGCGGGCCAGTGTGCTATCAGCGGCGTGCTTATGCCGCCCTCGTGGACCCAGTGCTTGTAGAGGCGAAAAGGCGTATTGCTGGAATTGGCCCAAGGCCGGCCGTAGGCGATGTACGTATCGGCAGGGCCCGGCATCACGCCCTTGCCGGTTCGCACAGGCCGGCCGTCACGCGTGACCTTCGGCTGCATATCAGGCTGCAGCGCGTCCTTGTCCATCGGTTTTAACGGGATATCCTTTGACGGGTCCGGCTTGATCGCGCCGCGGCTGCCGTATTCCTCGGCGCAGCCGCCGTTATCGGCTAAAAAGAAAATCAACGTGTTCTCGAAATGCCCGCTCTCTTTTAGCTGTTCGACGATCCGCCCGACGCCCTGGTCAAGACAATCGACCATCGCGGCGTAAACTTCCATCCGGCGCTGGAACCACTGCTTGTTCTCGGCCTGCTCCCACGGCGGCACGTCGGCATCGCGCGGCGTAAGCTCCCACTTTTTATCGACGATTCCCATTTCGATCATCCGCTTATGCCGCTCGGCGCGCAGCGCGTCCCAGCCGCCAGCGTACCGGCCTTTGTACCGGGCAACATCTTGCGGTAGCGCGTGCATCGGCCAGTGGGGGGCGGTATAAGCCACATACATAAAAAATGGATTATCCGCCTTGTGCTCGCGAATGAATGTCACGGCGTTGTCGCTGATGGCGCTGGTGTAATAGAAATCATCGCCGCCGGGCGGGATCTGCGTATTGTCGCGAGTCAGCGAGCAAGGGTCGTAGAAACTGCCGGCGCCGTGAATGGTTCCGAAGAAGCGGTCGTACCCGCGCTGGCGGGGCCAGTTGTGCTTCGGGCCTTCCGGACCACGATATCTTGTCACGTGCCATTTGCCGGACATATAGGTGCTGTAGCCGGCCAGCTTGAGCACCTCGGCAATGGTTAGGCAACGATTATTAAGATCGCCGCGATAACTTTCATAACCTCTATCATCCATCATGTGCCCGACGCCCGCCTGATGCTGGTAAAGCCCGGTCATCAGCGAGGCCCTTGTCGGACAGCAGCGCGCGGTGTTGTAAAACTGCGTAAAGCGCAGCCCGCGGCTCCCAAGTCCGTCCAGGTTGGGCGTGCGGATTTCACCGCCGTAGCAGCCGATGTCCGAATATCCCATATCGTCGGCCATCATCAGAACGATATTCGGCCGCCGACGTTTTTCCGCCCGTGATCCGGGCGCATTCACGCATCCGGTAACAGCAAACGTCGCCGCCCCAAGGCCCATTGCTTTGATAAAATCTCGACGCGTGTAACAGTGTGAACTCATAATGATTTCCTTTAAGTCAAATAAACTGCAATGATCTGTATATTATGTCATCGAATCCAGCACGGCCTGGAGGCGTTTTCCTGCTTCGGCGGCTTCCGGGCCGGACGGATTCGGATTCTTCTCAAGCGTATCGGCCGGCACATCGTAAAGTTCGCCGCTGGCGTAAAGTTTCCATCGCTTGTCGCGGACAAAACGCCGCATTTTGTTTTTCCCCCACCGCGGATCGTAGTGACAGAAAATCCATTCTCTCGGATTTCCCTTTTCGCCGCGAAGCTGAGGCAGGAAACTTCTGCCGTCCACCGGTATATCACTGGGAATTTCGGTACCGGCAGCTTCGACAAAAGTCGGCACAAAATCGCTGAAGTCCACGAGGTCGCCATTCACCTTCCCGGCAGGAACTACGCCGGGCTGGTTCGCAATCATGGGAACATGCGTGCCTCCGTCGGTCGTATTGCCCTTGTCCCCCCGGATGACACGGTCCGCCATTTTCGATCGAATGCTCTTGTCCGTGCCGTTGTCGCCGACAAATAAAACCAAGGTGTTTTCCCGCAGACCAAGCTCGCTCAGCTTGCCGACAATCCGTCCGACAATTTTATCCATATAGGCAACCATATCCGCGAAGTATTTAGTGTTCTTCTTCGTCTTTTTTCCCCAGTCTTCGCTGTCCGGCGTAGGCTCAAAGGGGCTGTGGACAATAGCCATCGGAAAATAAAGCAGGAACGGTCCGGTTTTGTGCCGCTCGATAAAGTCCAGGGCATAATCGCAGGAAACATCGGGCCCGTACCTGCCCTGAAGGTCGTCGCGGCGTTTACCGTTTTGAACCATTACCGGGTCCTTGTAGCGTGAGCCCCTGTCCTTGACTTGCCAGAGGCAATGCTCGTCGAAGCCCGCCTGGACAGGCATGCTGCCGGTGCCTCGAACCTCAGCGCCCTGATTAACACTGCCGTACAACTGCCACTTGCCAACGACGCAGGTCGCGTAACCGCAGTTTTTCAGGAGATGACCGAAAGTCTTCTGTTTCGGGTCGAGGACACCGAAGTTCACATAGTTGCGGAAGTTATACTGTCCCGTCATGATTTTGACGCGCGACGGCGTACAGAGCGGCTGGGAATAGCAGTGCTCGAAACGCATACCCGTCGCGGCAAGCTTATCGAGCACAGGTGTTTTATAAGATTTGCTGCCGTAACAGCCAAGACATTCATAGCCGAGGTCGTCGGCCATTATTAGAACGATGTTTGGTTTCCTGCCGGTATTGCGGTCTGAGGATTGTCCAGCAGCATCCAAACATCGGGGTACTGCCAGAACTGCCGCTCCCAAACCCGCGGCTTTGATGAATCCTCGTCGATTGATTCCTGCCTTCATAGCGGGTTCTTATCCTTTCTTCTCGATACGCTTTGCCAATTGGTCCTCGCCCGGCGTCAGGTTCGCCAGGTGCAGTGCTACTTCTTTTCGGATATCTTTGATAACTTCCGGATGGTCTTTCGAAATATCATATTTCTCGGAAGGGTCGTGGCCGAGATGGTAGAGCAGCGGCGGATCGTGCCGGATTTCCTTGCCCTTAGCGTAAGCGGGCTTTGTGATGAAATGGGCTTTGTAAAGGCCCTTGCGAGCCGCGTAGAGCTTTGCGCCGCGGTAGTAGAACATCGTATTGCGCGGGCTTGTCCCGGTCCCGAAAAGAGCGGGCGACAAGTCCAGGCCGTCAACGATGCGGTCGTCCGGCACTTTCGCGCCGGCCAGCGTCAGAATCGTCGTATACAAATCCATCGTGGCGCCCATATCGTTCACGACACCGGGTTTAATCGTGCCGGGCCACCACATAATGCAGGGCTCGCGCATGCCGCCCTCGAACGTACAGCCTTTGCCCTCGCGAAGCAGACCGGCAGAGCCGCCGTGTTCGTTGAATATCAGCCAGGGCCCGTTATCGGATGTGAAGACGACGTAAGTATTCTCGGCCAGGCCTTCTCGCTGCAGGGTCTCGAGTATCCGTCCGACGCCCCAGTCTATCTCTTCGACGACGTCGCCGTACAGGCCTCGCAGGCTCTTGTTTCTGAAATTCTTCGAGACGAACAACGGAACATGAGGAAGACTGTTGGCCAGGTAGAGAAAGAAAGGTTTTTTCCTGCTCTTTTTGATAAACTTGACCCCTTCCTCGGCGTAGCGTTTTGTTATCGTGTTCTGGTCGGCGGGGCGTTCGATGATTTCTTCATTCCGCATCAGGGGGACGTTGAAGTATTCGACTTTCGGTTCGAGGAATGCCTGCCGACCGTCACCGCCGACCCTATCCATATCGTTGCTGTAGGGGATGCCGAAGTATGAATCGAAGCCGTTGTTAGTCGGTAAATACTGCGGCAGATGTCCGAGGTGCCATTTTCCGATGCAGGCCGTAGCGTATCCTCTGGTCTTGAGACCTTCGGCGATAGTCACTTCGCCTTGCGGCAGGCCGGACGCCGAATCCGGGAATAATACACGCCGCTTGTCGCTGCACATCCCGCTGCGAATCGGAAGCCTTCCGGTAAGCAGCGCCGCGCGGCTCGGCGTGCATACCGAAGCACCGACGTAAAAGTTCGTCCACTTCTGGCCCTCGGCAGCCATTTTGTCAAGATTGGGCGTGCGAATAGTCGGATGCCCGTAGCAGCCCAAATCGCCATAGCCCATGTCATCGCAGAATATGATAACGAAGTTTGGCTTTTTAGACGATAACTTACCGGCGTTCAACTGAACGGGACCACCACAGCCCGGCAGCATGAGAGCACCGGCAGCAAAGCCCAGGGTCTTTATGAATTGGCGACGGTTCATTTCTGGTTTCATGGCAGTGTTCCTTACCTGGATTTTCTTGTATTTTCAAACTGTCACTTTCCGCTATAATATCCACTCGTTAGTAATCGTGCAAGAACACAGTCAGCCATAACCTGACCGAGAGCAACTTTTCGTAAGGCCCGAGTGCCAGTGCAAGGAGATTTCATCGTGAACCAGGTCAGAATCATCCCGCTGGATACCGCCCGGCATGTCGATAAGACTGCAATCGGGCCAAAGGCCCTGAGTCTCATCCGCCTGGGCCGGCTCGTACTTGCGGTCCCTCCCGGCTTCTGTATTACCGCTGCTGCGTTCCAGGAGCATCTGGAGCAAAATAAACTGCTTGCCCGTTTAAAAACCGCCCCGGCTCCGCTCGAAACCGACGCCGAAGTGCTCAAAGGCCTCGCGGTAAGCGCCGGTGTGGTCAGGATACTTCAATAGCAGCAAATGTACATCTACCTACCGCAGCAGCCATTGATGAAAGAACGCTCCGACGAGCCAGACGGCAAAGCTTGCACAAAGCACAATCCAGAGTGGAAGCTGTTTGTGAAAACATAAAAAGGCCACGAGGAAGAACAATATGCTCGGCACGATTCCCCACAAAGCACCTTTGGTGTAATCGGTCATCAGGGCAAAGTTGCCGGGATTGTCAAGGTACAGCCAGACAAGCACGATCAGCCCGGTCAAAGGCATCACGGCAATCAGTCCCGCCAATGTGGGCATCTTGCGGCCTATCTGTGTGCAAAATGCAATAACACACAAACTAACCAATAGCTTGATTACGAATCGCATACTGAGCAGTCTCTCGCCGTTGGGGCGCGACCTGCGAGAACAGGCTGCCTAAACGGGTCCCGGACACCTTACAAGTCACGCCGGCACGAATTTCACTTGATGAACCTGATGGCCACAGGATAGCGATACTCTTCACCGCGGCTGGTCTTAACCGCTGCGATGATGCAGAAGATTAAATCCACAATCCAAACCACAGGCATCAGTAGAAATCCTATACAAACAAAACTCAACAGACCCGAAGCAAGCATCGCAATCAATACCGTAAGCTGGAAGTTCAGGGCCTCTTTACCGTGACGGTCCACAAACGGCGTATCGTCTTTCTTGATAAGCCAAATAATCAGCGGACCCAGAAAACCGGTGAAGATGGCCAGCAAGTGACATAACATGGCCATATTCGTGGCATCCTTGCTGACTGACGCTTGCTCAGCGCCGATTGGCTGCGATTTACTAACAGGTTGGTCCGTTTGTTCTACCCCGGCGTTTTCCGGAGTCTGCGGATTTCCATTGGTTTCTACCATAATTCGGCTCCATCCACTTATACTCTAATCCGATTCAATAAAACTTTCGTCTTTTAACACAAACCCATAGAATCGTCAAGTGCAAAAACTCCGGCGCGCCGGAATGACTCCATTTTACAAAGGCGGGGTAGCCCACTGACTCCCGACCTTCTTAACGAAAACGCGGACCGGCGCCGCTAACGTCAATCGGTTCTATGCCGAGCTTGAGCGCGGGCGAATCGGCGGTGAATCTGACCCGCCCCTTTTCAAACTCGATAATGTGCGGGTCGACTGACAGGTTTTCCCGGTCGGCTTCGAATAAATAATTGCCTGCCTGGCTGTAGTCCTTCAGCCTGCGGCACTGAATTTTCCCCTCGGCGCTGAACAGCACGTTATTCCGCAGCGTAGTAATCGCGTCCGGATTCTCCAGCACAATTTGGCCTTTGGCCCGGATGACATTGCGCTCGAAGGTAAAGTTCGATGATTTTGGAAACGTAATCCTGGCGTCCGCATCGCTGATAAAAATGTTGTTACGTATCGTATTGCCTTTGGCCATGTGATTGTGGGAAGGCCGAAGGATACCAACCGAAAGGTTACCTTCAACAAGGCAATTCTCAGACCGCTCGTCGAGATAATAAGCCGAGGCCCCGTATCCGCCCGTGTCGATAATGTCACGGATGAAATTGCCGCGCAGCACGAGGTCTTTGCCTGCGAAACAGTAAATGCCGCCCCCATCGTGCAGCTCTTTCATCGCATGGTAAATCAGATTATGCTCGATCCGGTTTCGCTGCCCGCCGCAGTTGATGGCGGTATAAGGACAATCGTGGATCTCGTTGTGGCTTAAAAGGCAGTCCCTGCCGCCGCCCTGTAAGGCGATAGCGCTGGGATAAGTCAGCCCGACGTCGTGGATGTGATTGTCGGTCACGACGGCTTCGGCCCCGCGGCATCTGATGCCGCAGGCGCCGGCGTTATGGACGTGACATCGCTCGATGCGCAGGCCGTCGCCGGAAGCTTTGATTCCCTGCCCGCCGACGTTGACGATTTCCAGCCCGATCAAACGGCAGTTCTCGGCCGAAGCGATGGAAATCGCCCCATCGAATTTTCCCGCCCCGAAGCCGCCCGCTTCGAGCGGCGTGGTTGTCACCGATAGCGTAAGGCCACGAACCGTAATGTTTCGAGCGGGATTTTCCCGCGTGCCCCGGATGCGAATGATAGACTCGATGACCGGGGCGAAGGCCTCGGCCTTAGCCATATCCTCTCCGGGCATCGGCCAATAGACCAGCTTACCGGCGGTCCGGTCGAGATACCACTGTCCGGGCTCTGTCATTCCCTCTCGAACGTTCCAGATAACATACTTTTTGACGCCGAACGCCCCGGGCGGATGGCCCGATGGACTGGCGAAGGTCAGGGTCCGGGTCACGGTATCCATGGCCTTGAGACCCACCATTGACTCATCCCACATGTGATAAATCGTCACTTCCGCGTTGCCGACGTCCAGCCACGAACCTATGTCATCGGAGCGGTACTTCAACGTCGTCAACTCCTCGCTCGTAGGCTTGCGTTTCCAGCCGCCGCCCGTGGTGCTCATCCAGGGGACATCGAATCTGCTGAGGTGTTCGAAGAAGCCTTCTTCCGGCAGCCGGGCGCGACTGCAGAAGCGCCCGTTTACAATCAAAGCCCGGAAATCCCACTCTCTGTCTTTGACACCGGGAAGTGCGACCGAATAGAACTTTGCGCCGTCCTTTTGCCAGCCGGTGACTTTCCTTCCGCCGTAGAGACAAACATCCGCCCCCGGCGCCGATTGTATTGTAAGGCCCGCATCGCCGGCGTTCAGTTCCAGCGGTTTATCAAGAAAATATCGGCCGGCCTGAATTATCACTTTCCGGGGCCGGCCGGCGCCCTGCTTTCGAGCTGCGCCGCAGGCGGCGCCAACTGTAGCGAACGGACCGTCCGTCCGGTCCGTGTTGGGCCCAGGCAGCCGGCCCGACCAGGAATCGCTGCCGTTGCCGGCGACAAAAAAAGTTTCGGTTTTGGCGTTTGTCGCCACAGCAGGCGCATATAACGAGCCAACAACAAGCAATGCTGTGATTAAAAAGATGTATCGTATTTTCATCAATTCTCCGTTTCAGTGGATTTCGGCATCCAGACAGCCATTTCGTTTTTACCGCGGTGTGCCCAGGCATAATACGGAATAGCAACCACGTCGATGTTCTCTACGCCTTTTTTGCCGGCCTGCCGGATTTGTCCGCGGCCGGTGATTGTCACAATACCGCCCAGCAGGTCGCCGTGATATTCACTCTGCAATTTCGCATCCGGCGGCAAAATCAGATTCGCGACGCCTTTCGGATTGTCCGCTCCTTCGAAACAATAGACAACGGGCCCGCGCTCGACAGCGGTTCGCCCGCGGTTGTCTTTGACCTTCTGATGGGCCGCCACCCGCCGTATCGGCATCGGCAGATTCAACTCGATCGCATCGCCTTTCTCCCACTTTCTGCGAATCCGGGCATAGCCCTTGACGATATTCAAAGCGACCGGATTACCGTTGACCTTTAGCGAAACTTTCTCCCGGCTTACATCCGGATAGCTATACAAGTCACTCGGTACAGGTCTGTTTTGTGCCCAGCCGGGAATGCGAACACAAACCGTGAACTGCCCGGCATGTTCTGGCTCAACCGTAATTCTCACGCCGCCATCCCAGGGATAGCGCGTCTGCTGCTGCAGGCCCACCGTATTTTGGCTGATCCTGATCGCGGCACTGCCGGCAATGAAAAGATTCACATACACATTATCAGCCTGCTGAGCGTAAGCATAGCCCGGAAGCGACGGCATAAAACGAACGATGTTCGTCGGACAGCAGGCGCAGCCGAACCACGGGCTTCGCTGATATTTGCCGTCGCTGGCCAGCGGATTCGGGTAGAAAAACTTATTGCCACTCAGCGAAATGCCGGAGAGAATTCCGTTGTAGATAACCCTTTCCAGAACGTCGATGTACTTTGCGTCGCCGTGGAGCAAAGACATCCGATGGTTCCACATGGCGTTGGCGATGGCGGCGCAGGTTTCGCAATAGGCCGTCGCGTTCGGCAGCTCGTAATCGGCGCCGAAGGATTCGCCGCCGCCCCGGGCGCCGATGCCGCCGGTGATATACATCTTCTTCGAGATGACGTCCTGCCATATCCGGCCGAGCGCTTCGACGTAGTCGGCGTCGGAAGTCAGGGCGGCAACATCCGCCATGCCGGAATACAGATACCCGGCCCGGACGGCGTGACCTACCGCCGCGTTCTGCTCGACCACCGGCTTGTGGTCCTGACAATATTCACCGTATATCTTGCGCCCATGGGCCCGGCCCCGCTCGTCGAGGAAGAACTTCGAAAGCGCAAGGTACCGCTGCTCGCCGGTGACGCCATACAGCTTCACAAGCCCTATCTCGATTTCCTCGTGTCCGGGGACATCGTGTTTTTTGCCGGGGCCGAAAACCGAGTCGATATAATCGGCCAGCCTGATCGCCACATCAAGAATCTCCCTTTTTTCCGTAGCCTGGTAGTAAGCAACGGCGGCTTCGAAGAAGTGGCCCGCACAGTAAAGCTCATGCTTATTGCGAACGTCGGTCCAGCGTTTTTCCGGCTGCCGCTGCGGGAGTGAATAAAAGGTATAGAGATAGCCGTCTTCCCACTGGGCCGACGCGATTTTTTCAATCACGCCGTCGACGTATTTTTCAAGCTCCGGATCGGGATGGATTTTCAGCGAATAAGCGGCGCCTTCTATTACCTTGTACAGGTCGGAATCGTTGAAGTAGATACCTTCGAATTCTCCTTCCATCAGGCCGCCCGCTTTTGCGAAGTTATCGATTCGCCCGGTTTGCTCGCACTTTTCGAAATCGTAAGGGATAGTTACCTTCCGGTTGGTTTGAAGCCTCGGTGCCCAGAAATCATCGGCGATAGTAACGTCAGTGAACGAAACGGCCGTCAGCTTTTCCTGCTCCTGTACCTGGCAGCCCGTCAGAGCCGCGAACAAAAGCATAATTGCAATCGTAAAAACGCCGCTCCTTAATCGACTCTTTTTCATTTTTTTGCTCCTTTTCTATTCTCCCGGCAGAACTTGCCCATCAGTTCCATCGATTTGTTCATCCGTTCCGCCGAGCCGTCCATCTTCACGAAGGCATCAACCAATTCCAGCAATTCCGGCGCCGGCTCGACCCGGCCGTAGCGGTGCGCGACATTGACAATCCCGGCATCCATGCCGTACTCTATCGCCCTCGCGATATAGGCCCTGCAAACGCCAATCCTCCGCCCCGGCAGGTCGCGGACACTGTTGCTTACGCCAAGCAAGCAATGCACGCCCTTCATTTTCGAATCGTTTTTGATTTTCTTTATCGTCTCGAACGCCCGGTACGTATAGCCGGGGACATTCGGCTCCATCGGCATATCTATCGCCAGCGGAAACACGGTCGAATCGAAGAAAATCTCGCCGGGCTTGAAACCATGTTCGCCAACGGCTTTATCGAAAATCTGTTTCGCCAGGCAATAGAGTTCCTCGACGGAGTGCGAGCCGCCCGCGCCGGTGGGCGCATCCTCGCTGACCAAAAGGCCGATGACCGCGAAGTCAAAATCCTTTTTCAGCGGCAGGATTTGTTCCATTGTATAAACCTTAACCGAGTTGATAAGCGGCTGTTTGACCGCCTTATCGGTATCGTACCACTGCTTCAGGCCGGTGATCAGAACATCATTGTCACTGCTGTCGACACATATCGGCACGCCCTGGCCCCACTTGCGAACGAGCCTGACGTATTCGGTCATCATGTCGACACTGACCTGCGGATCGTCCTCGCCGAAGGCGTCGAGATTAACCGCGATATAATCCGCCCCGTCGCCGACCTGCGATTCAATTAAGGCCTTTATATAATTCAACGGGCCGCTATCTTTAGAATACGCATCGGGTCCAAGCTCGGCCAACTGCCGCATTATCTTGCCGGTCTTCGGAATTGAAGCATGGATCGATTCTCCAATAGTAATCACCGGTGCTTTCATCGTGTGGTCTTTGCCGAACAGATAATTCAAAATCGAAGATGTGTGTTCCAGGGCGGGATTTCTGGCTTTATTTATCGTTGCCCTGAGCCGTTCGAGGCCGTCCTTTTCAGCGGCCGCCGCATCGTAAATCAGCTCTCCTATACAAACCCGCTCAAGATTGTTGCCGCAATAGCCGTCAACGGTCGAGTCGCCGCAGGGGGCATTGTCCATTCCCTTTTCGCAGCCGCCGATCGTACAGAGGCCGAAGTTCTCCGGAAGGAAACAATCGCCGCACTCCTCACAGTCGAACAGCAGATACTTGAAGCCCTTCTCGGAAGCGTTGAACAATTTGTAAACAGCCCCTTTGCCTTTTTCGGTGCCCAGAAACGCCATCGTTTTCTTCAAGGCGTGAAAACCTGTGTGGTCGGGATCCAGAAAGGCCCAGTGTGAAAAGTTAAAGAATCTCTGCTTAAATTTCTTGCGAGGCTTCGGGAGCTGTGTTCTGCCGCCGGCCTCGTCGTACAAATAGAATGCATCTTTTGCCGGCCAGCACAGGTTGTCTTTGAATTGTTCCCAGTCCGAGCCGATCTCGGCCGCTCTTCCAAGTATCTGAACAAACATCTCGAAATCGTGAACGCCGCCGACATCCACGCCGGCGGCGCCGAGAGCTTTGTACATCGCTACCTGCTGGGCCGCCCGTTCGAGATGGCCGTCAACCTTCTCGGAATATATCTTCGCCAGTAATTCATCGCTGACAAAGCAGCCGGGCAATTTTATATCGTGCATCAACCTTGGCGCGGGCGTTATCGTGCTCAGGCAATAAACGTTGCCGATGACAGGAACATCGAGATTGTTTTCGTCCATGTACCTGAAAAGTTCGAGCGACTTTTTCCAGTCCCAGCCGACCTGCGTAATAAGAAATTCCGCGCCCGAGGCAATTTTCTTCTCCATCTTGTAATACTGCTGAATTTGCGAGGCCGGGGTATACTTAAAAGGTGAAACAGCCGCACCGGGGAAAAACTGATGGACATTCTCCAGACTCTCAGGGCGGGCTTTTATGTAGGACTCGTTATTGATATTTCGAATCAGTTGCAGCAATCCGATCGAATCCAGCTCAAAGACGCCCTTGGCACCGACGGGCTTGTCACCCGTCATCGCCAGGATGCTCTCGATGCCGGCGTGCCGATGGCCGACAAGCACACTGACGATACCTTCGGCGTTATGGTCCTTGCAGGTGACGTGCGGCAGAACATCCAGGCCGCCCAACAAATCCTTCGACTTTAGCCGGCTGATCACATCGGCCGGCTCGATGTTCGCTACGCCGCCGGGATTCTGCGTTAGTGTGATACCGGCAAAATCAATGCCTTTCGGTATTACCGATGTCCCGGCATCTTTATAATCCTTGAGAAACTCTTCAATGGGACTGCAATTGAATCCCGGCCCGCCTGTCAACTCCGCATATACAACGAAATTGGACTTGTCTTTCAATTTTTCTTTCAATTTTTTGCGCTCCATCGCCGGTTTATTCCTATCAATATCTGTTACGATGAGTTTTCCACCACCTGCTGTTCCAATAACTCGAGAACCCAAAATATCAAATTTCCCATCCGGTTGCCATCCTATTTATGACCTGTACGTGCAAATATTTGCTGTCTGGCGGCCGTTTCGCATATTTCTTCGGTTTGGCCAGGCCAACAAGCATGGCCCTATCAGAAATCCGAATTGTGGATAACCTGTTGATAACTCAAATTCTGCCTCGTGAGCTTCCTTTGAGCAGCAAGAATAACACCGGACAATACATACAATCTTCTACGCCGCCGCCAGTCCAATATGTCCCGAAAAGCCGCAAATATTATCTTAACTTACTTCTAACAAACACTTTATATTCAGCCACAAAGCTGCCGTTAAAAATTTTCCTTATTCAACAGGCTGCCAGCCGACAGTATCATCGAATTTCCTGATATTTGCAACAGTTTGGTGAAAAATCGTACCGTTGGTGGATAATTAGTAGAAAAACTCCCGGAATGTCTGAGCAAAAGCCCCGCTCCAAACAGATTGTATGCACATCAAAGCATCAATTTTTCTGTAAATGGCTGTTTTTTACTGCAGGACGGAGATATCATTATTCACTATTGTGCGTGCAATTAATTTAAGATTAACTTCGGTTGCCACGGCTGAATAAAGTTAGCTTCGAATCCGGATTCGATTAACTGTGGGACAAAGGTCCTGCTATGAATCCAGGCTACAGAGGTGCGAATAATGAAAGACAGAACAAACCAACCGAAACCCCCGGTGACGCGACGAACGAGAAGAGCGGGATTTCTCTCTTTCCATTTAGCCGCGATGCTGCTCGTGCTCGCCTGTTTCGTTCCGCCCCTGGCGGCAAAACCGCTCCGCATCGACATCGTCACTGATCTGGAAGGAGCTAGCGGCGTGTACAAATTCGCGTAGATGCCATCCCGAAATGTAAGCCCTACAAACTCTCACTTCCAATCAAGGCCAAGAAGGAATATCTGGTCTTCGACAGCCCCTCCGGGCCGGGCCGAAAGATCAGCAAAGAGGGCACCATCGATGATGCCTCGAAGCTGATGGA
>CAZSOR010000110.1:0-14022 GCA_964608395.1 uncultured Pirellulales bacterium | reverse complement strand
TGCCCTTCGAGGCCGACTTTGCCGTGGGCACGCATGTCGGACAGATCAAGATCGGGTCGCTGTCGAGATCAGAACGCGTCGCTGAGTACAATCAGCTAATGCGGATCGAACGGCAGCTCGGAGACAGGGCCCAGATGGCTCGCTTTTCCTTCTCGCCAAAACCCGCTTAGCCCGCACCCCTGCGACGCCGGGTAGAAAAATGCAGAATTGAGAATTTAGAATTCAGAATCACGAGGAACGCAATACGCAGTACGCAATACGAATTTTTGTCCGCACCACTGGTGCGGGTCGCTTATCAAGGAAATTTTAAACCAGATTTTGCTTTCTTCTCCAAAAAGTGTTAGTCTTAAGTCTTTGAGAGATCCGCACCGCATAGAGATAATTGTGGAAATGACAATATGGCGGAAAATAAACACGGATTTACGCGGACTTACACGGATCATTAATGCGAAATAATATAGTCTCCAGAATATGCACCACAAGTAAAACGATAGCGAAAGATCAATACGAGAAATGAAAAATGCAGACTAGGAACATCCGAAGGCTTCATGTTTTCATATCTTGTCCAGGTGATGTCAAGGATGAGAGAAGGATAGTCGAGGAAACATGTGGACAGCTCACGGAAACCCTTCGTGCTTCAAAGAGCACAGAAATAGTGCCTATTCACTGGGAAAAGGATGTCGTTCCCGTCATAACAGGGGAAGGCGCACAAGTCATTATTAACGAACAGATAGGTCGCTATGACTACGATATATACGTTGGCATTGCGTGGACGCGCTTCGGGGATAAACAGGCGAATGGGCTCACCCCCACAGAAGAAGAATTTAAACTTGCCCTTGATAACTACAAAAAGAAAAAAAGGCCGATTATTCAATTCTATTTCAAGCGTGATAAATTCTGCCCTAACGATGTAGACCAAGCACAACAAATGGTTGAGGTTCTTAAGTTTAAGGAAAGAATCAGAAGTCTCGGAATCTCCATTGATTTTGAGGGTGAAGAATCGTTTAGAAAGAAGATGCGCGATCATCTTTCGAAAATTGTAGACAATTTCGACCTGCTAATAGCGAGAGAACCAGATGTTTCAAGAATAGTGTATTGTGCCCCTGAACCCTACCTTCAGAGGAGAGCATGCCCGAGAGAGGATTATGCTTCAGGTCTCTACTTCAGGGATAGACAAGCCAAGGACACTTTGGAAATTGTATCAGATTCCAAACGGGTTGCCCTAGTCAGTGATGCTGGCACTGGAAAGACAACCGAACTAAAAAGAATTGCTGCTTATTTTTCAAAAGCTGAAAGTCCATTCTATCCCTTTTTAGTTACGCTCAATAAGTATGTCGACCAGAGTCTATCAGAATTGTTGCCCTCTGGTTGGGAGGAAATCCCAAAAAGCAAGATCGCAGTTATTCTTGACGGTTTAGATGAAATAGAGAGCAAGAACAAGAGAGATGCCATCAGACAAATTGAGCTATTTGCTGAACAACACCCGAAAATACATATTGTTGTGTCATGTAGAACGAATTTCTACGATTCTGAAACAGAACAATTATCCGGAACGTTAAGCGGTTTTTCTACTTATGTGCTCCTTGAATTAGACGAAAAGGAAATCGAAGGTTATATTAAAGATTCGCTAGATCAGAAGTCAGATGATTTCTTTAAGGATGTTTCTAATAAGCGATTATATGATCTTTTGAAAATACCGTTCTATTTGGTTCGTTTGGTTGAGTTATTCAGCAAGAGCCATGCACTGCCGAGTCATAAAGGCGAGATATTCGAACAGCTATTGGCAAATCGGATCGAACAAGATATTGAACACTATAGAACAACGATACCTTTGAGACAGAATCAAACAACCATTTTTCAAACACTTCAGAAGCTTGCTTTGGGAATTGAAATCCTTGGAAGAAACTACATCTCAAATGATGAATACTGCCGAATCATAGAAGAGGAGCCTTCGCGAGAACTAATAGAACACTGTACGGTTTGGAAGAAGGATGATTCAGAGGAACTAAAGTGGCAATTTGAGCATAACAACTTCCAGGAATATCTTGCTGCGAGATATCTTTCAAACAAAAGTCTTTCAATTTTGAAGGATCTCATGTTCTTTGAACCCGACCACAGAAAATTAATCCCTTCCTGGTCAAACACTCTTTCTTTTCTCATTAGCATCCGAGATGATCATGATTTGATTGATTGGATTATAGAAAAAGAACCAGAGGTGGCCGTCAGGTTTGAAATAGACAGGATCGAAACCGGCACTCGAATCAACATCTTCAAGAGAATCTTCGATCACTACAAAGAGAAGCGGATTTGGATAAATCATGATAAATTCAGATATGCTGAGTTAGCCAGGTTTGGCCAGTCAGATGAGATTGTTGAATTCTTGCTCGCCGAAATAGAGAAAACTGAGCATTATACGACCGTGAGCAATGCCATTAAGTTGCTAGGACATCTGGAAATCCCATTGGATCAGCGAAGTCACGCCTGCGAGCTTCTCGTTGGTTGTGCTGTTGGAGAAAAATTTGGCGATCATGTTCAAAATTGTGCACTAATTGCACTAGCCGATTTAAAACTAAATGATCAGAACGTTGTTAAAAAGATCGTTGAAACACTGCAAGCATCTGAGAAAGAATGGTTGAGATACGGACTCTACTACTTTCTTCACAATAGCACCTACCTCGATGACAATATCGACATATTCCTAAATGGCTTGCGTTACGTTAGATTCGATCTCTCTTCCACACGGAGTCGACTCTTCGATGAACATTGGCATTTACGGATAGGACTTGAAAAAGCCACATCTCCCAATTCCATAATGAAGATTATCAAGTATTTTACTGATCACCCTCAGGACTTGAGCGATACAGTTCTTGAGAAGAGTATTTCAGTGATCGCTGAGAATGCGGTCAATGCCTTTCGGAAAGAGCTTGCGTTGTATCAGATGATTAAGGATTTGCTAGAAGTTCTTATCGAAAACAATTTAGAAGAACAAGCTAGTCAACTTATAGTCTTTTTTGACAAGACAAAAACGCGGTTTGAGATTTTCAGAGAGTATTTATCCCAAGAGGGAAACGATACAAAACGTTGGAGCATTGTAGCACTCGTGGCAAACACAGAGTGCATTGAATTTTTCGTTGAACAATTTGAACAAAGGAATATAGAAGACGATGATGTATTGAACTTCCGCAATTTCCTATCTTGGAAAAATCCCGACCTATATTCAACTTTCAATGATCTCATAAGTGCTCGGACAGATAATAAGTTTCCTCTTCCGCAAGAGCGAGATTATGAAAAAGAAAGGAAGGAACGTGCGCAACGTGATTTTGGTCTGCTTTTTGATAGAGAAGCCTTTTTAGACCAAATTAAACTAATTTTCGAAACTGAAAATAAAGAAAGTCTAACCGATAGGGAAATCTCAGACGTACAGACGGCCCGCTGGAACAATCCATATTTTTCAGATCTGGCGATGCGTCAACTTCGTAATTTTGCGAGAGAAGGCCCTGTGACATATAGCAACGTTGCCCAAACCGTTAATGGTTGGGATTGGGGCTGGTTCTGCATTTTTAATGTCTACGAGAAACTAAACCATACGGAAGATACTATACTAACAGATGAACAAAAGAAGTGGGTAGAAAATTGGTGCTATACAAACTTAGATAGGGTCAACTTTAGAACAGCCCTGGTCACAAAATCGAAAGACTCATCTAGCTCTAGTTCCCTAGCTATATTCTTGTGGTATTTTCTAAGAAAGTTCAAGCTGTCTTATCCTAAACAGGTCCTTTTAGATTTAATTTCCTATGATTGGTCAGAAGGAGGGCAATATGTCGGGATTGAGTATATAGAATCACTGTTGAGCAAGCAAGAGATGACTACTATAGTTCTCAACAATTTGGACGAAGGGATTCAGAACGACCATGTTTTGGAAAACCATCTCGATTACGGCAGAAGATGCAAGGTATCAGATGTTCTTCCTTACGCTTTGATGGAGCTTGAAAACTCTGATAGAGAAGAAGGCGTAAGGAGAATCGCTCTGGATATAATATGTGGTCTTTCATCGACATTTAAGAGTGATCTTGAAAATGCGCTTATACAAATTCAAGACGATTTCAAATGGAATGTGATTGAGAAGCTACTCGAAAGCGATAGTGACGTCTGTCATGAATATCTTCTTACCTTGCTTCAAACTGCTAACGAGGAAGGGAAATTGAGGAGCTCGCAGAAGCTAATTGAACTACAGGACATGGAAGGATTGAAATATTTTGTTAACTGGGTGAGGACGAACAAGAAATCGCCAGAACAAACGCATTTTGAGAAGTCTCCTCTTGGTTCCCTATGTACTCTTGAGGCCGTTCCTTATCTCATCGAATTGCTGAAAATAAGTTATCAACCCGACTTTATAAAAGCTGATTATGATTATTTTGGACAAGTTATTCTGGACGCCTTGGCTGCGATAGCTTTGCAATCGGACGAAAACTATCAAAGCGTAAGAAAAGCCACAGAAGATTTTGTAAATGAAAATATCGGGTTGATTCAGCATATAAACTTTCTCAACATCTTCATAGAAAAGCTAGATCTAAAATTCTACACATCTAAAAGCAAAGAGCTAAATATTTCGGATGTTGTCATTAAACTGAAAACGGTTTTGGGTTCTTAGCAGACTGAATTTAGCATATGGAGTAACACCTATGAATTAATTCATTTTCTAAGGTTTATACTGGAGAAGTCCATGTTGATCCTGTCTTAAGAATATGGCGAAAGTGGGGCAAATATCCGTTTTCTTACGTGGAATTAAAAGAGAAATTGAATTAATCGCCATCCTGTCGGCTGGCCGATCACGCAATACGCGCAAAAAGCACCGTCTCACGGAGATTTTTCTGGAATTCCCCCGCCCTATAGTGTGATTTTTCGTATAATGTATAACGAATAGAATACAGTAGACAGGATAACAGGATGGTGAGTTTAGAATTAAGAATTAATGGGTCAGAATACAGTTTAGCCCGCACCCCTGCGGTGCTGGATTGCAAAAAATGAGAGTAAATCCGGTGTTTATTCGTGTAAATTCGTGGTTAAGTTGAAAAAACAAAGCCAATTTGCGAATGGGCAAAATGACGTTAAGTCAATATTAACAATGGTTTACGGAGATTTTAATGGGCCGGGGCGGCGAAAAAACAAAGCCAATTCAAACCCAATTTATGTTAGCCCCCAGCACTGCTGTGGGGTTGAAAAAACAATTTGAAAAAAAGCCAAAATGATGAAAAAAACAGGTGAAAAAGAGAAGAAAACGACGAAAAATTGAGCTTAAGTTGAAAAAACAAACCCAATTTGCGAAATGGCAAAATGAGCTTAAGTATCTATATGAAAGGTGATTATGAAGAATTTCACGCTTTGGGTCGGCGAAAAAACAAAGCCAATTCAAAGCCAAACAAACCCAATCAAAGCCTGACACCAACGGAGCAGGAGGGATTCCGAGAAGACACCGGGTGCCAGACACCGGCCGCGACACCGGGGCGTCAAAACCTCGTGGTATCTGCCTGGCATCTATGGGTTTTCGAACCGCTCCTAACGGAGCAGGAGGGATTCCGAGAAGACACCGGGTGCCAGGCACCGGCCACGACGCCGGGGCGTCAAACCCCCGTGGTATCTGCCTGGCATCTATGGGTTTTCGAACCGCTCCTAACGGAGCAGGAGGGATTCGAACCCCCGTTACCTTTCGGTAAAACGGTTTTCAAGACCGTCGCCTTAAGCCGCTCGGCCACTGCTCCTTCGTATTTTGCTTACTTTACAACGAACAGGCCGGCATTGCAAGAAAATTGGAGGCAAGCTTAACTACACTTATGATAAAACCACAATCAAGGCTTAAAGAGCGGCTTTTACTCTTTGAAGGAACTTTCCAGATTCCATCCGTTGATGGTCAGGACGGCCTGGTCATTTGTGGCTGAAAATGTGGCCTCGATGGTTCTGGTTTCGCTGGGAAGCAGACTTACATAATTATCTTCCCAGAAGACCGGCAGGATTGTTTCGCCGCTTTTCTTCTCCGCCACTTTCAACTCGATGAAAAATGCGATTGTATCGCCGGCGTTGTGCAGCGTTGCCGTCAATTTCGTCTGTTCGCCGGTTCTCTCGGTATGATACTCGAATTTAACTTTTGCAGGTGGCAGCGAATTCAGTGCAGTCAGGTCTGCGAATTCTTTGCTGGGCGTGTAATAGGGCCAGGGCTCGACCTTAGCGTCGTAGTCCAAAACATCCGGCCTGGTTGACAGCCAGTAAAAGTTATTGCCGATTTCAATACCCTTGTCATTATTGAGCCTGAGATCGAGAAAATACGTTGTGCTGATGTTATTGAATTCGGGAAGCTCGAAGATTTTAGCCGACGATTCAGGTTGGGCGTCAATCGCGAATGTCCTGTTGAGGACTTCCGTGGAATTTATGTCCAGCACACGAATGGTCGCTTTCAGATTCCGGAACGTTGTCAAATGGTCGTTAACAATATAAATACCGCGGTCGCCGTAATTGTAGAGCAGATGCAGCGGTTCGCAGGCCTTCTTTGCGGCGTAGAACGCTCCGGTCGGCATGAGATACTTGTCATAAAGCTGCCAGTACATTTTCGGCCAGGCGGCGTTGAGCATCCACTGGACGATTCCGGTGGCGGCGTCTTTATTGGCCCGGAACGCTTCGAACATCGGCCGCATCAATTCGTAATTCAGGGCCTGTGCTTTTCCGGCGAATTCCTCGACGCCGGCCGGCTCGCCATAGCGGTGATTTATCGCTTCGCGATATCGATCCAGCGTGCGGAATTCGTTCAGTCCGCAGTGAAATTCCCAGAATTCGTCAATTGGCCAGAGATGCTCTTCAGGGATCATCTTTTTGATGCTCTCAAGTACAGGCACGACCGCTCCGGGCGATGTCTCCGTGTTGAAACCATAAGCTCCGCCGAGAGTCTTGTCCGTGTACCAGTAGACCGGCGGTGTGTACGCATAAGGGCCGAGCATCTTGACGCCCGAGGGGCCGCAAATTTCGCTGATGACGACGTCTTTGCCGATGATTTGCTGTTCGCTGCCGACGCCGCCCGTCGATGCCAGGTAGGGACGGGATGGATCGTGCCGGCGAAAAATCTCTATATATCTTCGCGCCAGCTCCGGCATCGGCACCTTATCGCTGGCGACGGTCCAGACGTAGATGCTCGGGTGATTTCTCAGCCAGAGTACCTGGTCCTGCCACGACTGGGCGATCAGTTCGATATCTGCCGGAGAAGTCACGCCCCCATAGCGGTCGTCGACCGGCTTTCCGATGTATTGTTCGTGCTCCCAGTGACAGCTCCAGCCGACCATCATCAATATGCCGTACCGGTCACACAAGTCGTACAGCGTATGGTCCCTGCCCCAGATGCCCTCAAGGCGGATGCAGTTGAGATTCATGTGCCTGACGTATCTCAATTGGGCATCGATGGTCTGCGGCATGTCGGCAAGCAGCAGGTCGTCCGTCCAGCCGGCTCCTTTGATAAGGATTTTTTTCCCGTTGACCTTGAAACCGCGGTGCCCTTCTTCGTTCGTATAGTCTTCGATTTCACGAATTCCGAATCTTACACGTGCGACATCAGAGGCCTCGCTATCCGCCGTAAATTTCAAATTCAAATCGTACAGATTCGGCCGGCCTAACTGATATGGCCACCAAATTCTCGGATTCTTGATTCTCAGATCTGTGAACTCTACGGTTTTTCGCCCTTGTGGTTCTATATTAACAGCCTTGCTGAATTTTAACGATTCAATTTTACCTTCGAGGATTCCCGATATGCTGCGATGCCTGTGATTGGCCAACTCTGCTGTGACGGTGAGCGTCGCTTCGTTGAGCGTTTTCAGGTTTAATCTGGTTTGAACGAAAGGCTGTTCGATTGAGACGCTCCGGCAAAATCTCAATCTGACGCTGCGGAAAATACCCATATTGCGGTCGGGCGGCGAGGGATTCCAGTCGACAAAACCGGTGGAAAAATCCCCCGGCTTCGGAGGAATAACCTCTACAGCAAGCGCGTTGGTGCCTTCGGAAACGAATTTTGAGATATCGAATTGAAATCGGCGGAAGGCACCTCTGACATTTGTTGCCGGCGAGATTCGGTTTCCGTTCAGCCAGATGTCCGCACTGTAGTTTATACCGTCGAATTCAAGCAGTACTGTTCCGGTGGCATTTTTCTGAGAAAGTTCAAATTCCGTTCGATACCACCACGGTTTCTCGTACGGTTCGCCGGGGATTTCGCTCAGATTCATGCCGAAATAAGGATTTTTATAAACGCCATTCTCCACCAGAGCAGCTAACACTGTTGATGGGATACTCGCCGGGTACCAGCGGCGCGTGTCAAAATCCGGCATGGAAATCTTTTCCAACACTTGATTCACTTCTGAGGACGCCTGAATCTTCCAGCCGGCTGAGAGTAATCTATCATATTGAGAATCACTGTTATTCATAGCCTTGCCATTGACCACATTGTTCATTAGGAATCAACTCTAATTATATAATTGATGGTACAGAATAGAGGGGACGGTTGCAACTGTCAGATAAGTTTGTTATCCTGTTGCAGCCGAGTTTTTATGGACATTAGGAAAGGAAATAAAGAATGAGCAAGTTAGCCATAAATGGCGGCAAGCCTCTACGGGATGCCAAAGCGAAACCATGGCCCAAGTGGCCTGTATGGGATGAAAAGGAAGAGAAAGGTCTGCTTGAGGTCTTAAGGAGCGGGGTCTGGTCGTATAACGGCCCGAAGGAGTTGGAGTTCAACAAGGCCTTTGCGAAATTCATCGGGACAGAATATGCAATATCTGTAGCTAACGGAACCGTCGCTTTGCAGCTCGCTCTGGAGGCGTGCGGCGTCGGACTGGGCGATGAGGTAATTGTCCCCGGTCTGACATGGCAGGCGACGGCCGGCGCGGTACTGGATGTCAATGCCGTTCCCGTGTTCGTAGATGTCAGACGAGACAACTGGTGCATCGATCCAGTTGAGGTGAAGAAGGCAATCACGCCGCGAACCAAAGCGATTATCCCCGTGCACCTTTACGGATGTTTTGCCGACATGGATGCCATTATGGGGATCGCTCGCAAGCACAATCTCAGGGTGATCGAGGACTGCGCACACAAGCACGGGGGCGAGTTTAAGGGCAAGAAAGCAGGCAGCATCGGTGATGTCGGAAGTTTCAGCTTTCAGCTTTCGAAGATCATGACAGCAGGAGAGGGCGGGGCCCTTACAACAAGCGATCCTGAATTGTTCGAAAAACTCGATGCGCTTCGAAATTGCGGCAGAAGACCCGAGAATCAAGAGTCCGACGATAAAGGTGCGGGACTCTATGGCAGCGAAGGTGACCTGATCCAGTCGGGCAACTATCGGATGACGGATTTTCAGGCGGCCCTGCTGATTGAATCGCTGAAAAGGCTGCCGGGGCAAAACCGTATTCGAGGCGAAAATGCGAAATATTTAAACTCCTTGCTCGCGAAACTTCCCGGTGTTATGCCGATGAAAAACGATAAGACGGAAGCATTGGGAGCGTGTTATAATTTCTCGTTCAGGTACAATAAGGGAAAGTTCAAGGGCCTCGATGTCAGGAAATTCAGAGAGGCGATGGGCAAAGAGCTGGGATGTTCGGTTGAGGCAAGCTATGAACCTCTGAATGCATGTGCGTTATATACCCCCCATACGAAGCCGAAGCGGTATAAGCTGAGTAAAAAGTACTGGCAGCAAATCAATCCGGCCGGATTCGAACTGCCGGTTTGCCATAGAATCTTTACGGAAGAATCGGTTTGTTTTCATCATACCGTCCTGATGGGGACAAAGGCAGACATGGACCTGATCGTCAAGGCCATTAAAAAGATATATGACAATGCCGAGGAACTACTTTAGACTGCTGACGGGGCAGACTTCTGAGGCCTTAGAAAATATAATAAGTGATAAAAATAAAGGCCAGATCGCACAGTGCCCAGAGTTTCAGGTTAAGCCACCATCGGCGTTTTTTCAGTCCTTTGTAGATGTAATCATTGGGAATCAGCAGAACCAGAATCCCTATCAGGACGAACAGGACGAGAAAAACGTTTTTGGCGGCACCGATTGAGACGCCGGCCAGCCAATCGAAATTTAGAACATATCGTAGAGCGTTTAATATAGCTTTTAACATTCTGCTTAAGCCCCAACTTGTGCAGTGTTTGGTTTTGGATCCGGCAGCCGGTATACTAATCCGTACAACCGTTCATCCGGGTGCGGCCGGGTGAATAGGCTGACCACTATAGCAATTACCAGCCCGGCCAGGAACGACCACCATGAAACATAAAGGAACGGATCCTCGATTTCAAACAGGTACCCTTTGAAAATATAAAGCAAAGCGGAAACTGTAATTCCGCCCAGCAGACCGAACAGTCCTCCCCATTGTGTGGTGCCGCGCCAGAAAATACCCAGCATAAGCACGGAAAAGACAGGGCCTTGGAAGAAAGACAGGAAAGTTTGTATAGCGATATATATCCCGGCGAAGTATTGACTTATGGGCGAAGTAATCACGCCGAAAATCAATAGTACAATCGTTGCCATTCGTCCCACTATCAGGTAGTGCCGGTCGGGGGCATCCTTTCTTATGTATTTTTCGTAAATATCTTTCGTCCACAACGTCGCGGTCGAATTCAGCATCGAATCGATGCTGGACATTAAACCTGCCAGAAGGGCGGCAAACATCAATCCCACCAATCCCCATCCGGCCGGCAGCAATTCTTTGACGAGCAAAGGAAAAGCATTGTCGCCGTCTTCCATGCCGGGATGCAAAGCAATCGCAATCAGGCCCGGGAATAACACCAGCACGGGAATAAACATTTTCAGGAACGCCCCCCAGATCATGCTGGCCTTGGCATCCCATTCGCTTTTGGCTGCCAGGCACCGCTGGACGATCGCCTGGTTGCCTATCATATAAGCGTTGGCCATTACGAATGTCAGGCCGAAAAGAATCCCCGTCCAGGGGAAAGGAGTTTTAGTGTCCGCCGGCTGGATTAATCGAAAATAATCGCTGAATGAATGTCCCTGGGCGGTGATTTTATCGACCAGGCCGTCCCAGCCTCCGACTTTATAGAGTCCCAGAATTACAATCAGGGCTCCGCCTGCAAACATGATAACTAATTGTATTACGTCGGTCAGCACTACGGCGGTAAGTCCTCCGAAGAACGTATAAATCCCGACTACTGAGGCCGTGATGATAATCGACTGCCAATAAGGCCAGCCCATAAGTGTGTTCAGCAATTTTGCGCTGGCCCAGAAAACGATGCCGAGATTGAAGGCGAAGAAAATAATCCAGGTTGCCGAGGCTATGACCCGTACGTAATCGTTGTAGCGCTTTCCCAGATACTCCGGGATAGTATAGACGCCCGCTTTCCAGAAATACGGGATGAAAATAAACGCCCCCAGCAGCATTGCCGGCACAGAACCGATCCAGTCGAAATTGCCCACGGCAATCCCGTACCGATATGCCTGGCCCGAGACTCCGACGAAATCCTGCGCCCCTATGTCAGAGACTACGATCGACATGCCGATAGCCCAGAAAGGCAGGGATTTGCCGGCGAGAAAATAATCCTCGGAGGAATGGACGTAACGTTTGAAATAGAACCCGAGCAGCATGATGCCGATCAGGTATGCAATAACCACCACATAATCGAACCCGCCTAACACGAATCATATCTCCTTACTTGATTTTATTCAGGTATCTGCCCAGCCAATAGGGCAGAAGGTATATGTCGCCGCTGTACTCGCGATTTCCTCCGCTACCACCGTCCAGGCGGAAACCGTTGCCGTTGTACTTGCTCATGGGTCGTTCATCGGGCGGCAGGACCTCGCGGGTAGTCTGGTTGCGAAAATTGGGCTCCAGCAACTCTATGTCTTTGCGATGACTGTTTTGCACGGACCAGCTTATCATATCCAAAGGAAACTCTTTCAGGCTCCAGACGGTTTGGTCCAAATCAAAATCCGCCGCTCCGGTCATTGCATATATAAGGTTCCACAGAGGATTCTTTTCCGGCCGCTCAATCTCCCAGTGTCCCTTGATTGTCTGGAAGTATTTTTTGCGAAGTTCGTCCGTGAAAGCATATTTGTATAAATTCCAGTAAGAAAGAAAAGCCAGCTCATCGTCGGAATGATTCCATTCGGTCGTCAGATCTATGCCGGGAATCCGGCCTATTCGGGAGATGGGGATCATGATGTTATCCAGGTAGCCGTGCTTTTCGAACAGCTCGAAGGCTTTGTCTTTGTAGATTTCCTTGCCGGTGAAGTGATATGCTGTCTGCAGGAATCCGATGATTTCGACGGAGTTGAGCCTGCGGTCGCCCACCTGCATGGGAAACTTGTTTACGTAATCCGGATTCCACTTGCCCCAGAGCGTTGGTTTGCCGTCGAAGTCGATAAGGTATAAGTCATTTCGCACAATGTGGGCCGTGATATCGTCTATCAGGGTAATCGCCCGGTCTCGCCATTCTTTGTCCGGAACGACTTCGGCAAAGATGCTGTATACGAAAATGTGCCCGACGATTTCATCGCTGCTGGTTGTCGCTTTCCATGTCCAGTTCGGATCTTCGGCGGGCTGCCAGCGCGACTTGTCCGACAAATGGTAACCCGCGCGCTCGAACGACCGGGAAGGAAAACCTTCGATGTGATTGATATGCGACAAACGTTCCATCGCATCGAACGACTCGTAGCAGTTCTTCAGGACATCGTCCGACTTGGTGACGGCGTAACGGAAAAGCTCGCCGGCCAGGTACATGCTGGTCCATAGGCCGTCGTTGTCGCTGTCGACGAGTGTACCCGACGAGAAGTCACCTGGTTTGCTCATGGAAAGCGCGCAGTTCAAACCATGCCGCATATGGCGTTTTCGCGTAAGTTTGTCAAAGTGCTCCGCTTTTTGCTCAAGGGTCATCGGCTCGAAGTGAATTATGCTGAGTCCGCTTTGGCAGAGGACCAGCACGGAGTTGTCCGGGCCTTTTGAAATGTCGATAACGTTGTCGTCCTCAAGCCAGCGTTTCGAGGCGTAGTAGTTCGTCCGGTTGACGTGTCGAGGGCGTCCCGCCCTCGAATCGCGGGCAAGATGCCCGCGACACGAAGCCCCCCGGGGCGTTCCGAACCAGACCGATTCGCCGATTTGCCTGATGCAGCGTATATCTGTGCAGGGCAATTTCTTTTGCAGGTCGGACCGTGGCTTCAATGAGTCCGTATCCAGTTCGAGGTACCCATCCTGAGTACCAATGATGAGGACTGTATTATTTTTTATTATTTCCATGCAATTCAAATTGTCGCTCTCGAAAACTGTAGCGGCCTTCGTCCCGGGACTGAAACATTCGACTCTGTCCTCGAATAGCAATAAAAATCGGCTGCGTGCCCGGTCGAACAAGATTTGTTTCGCCCCGGTCTGTGCGGTTTGCCACTTGTCAACGCATTTGCCCTGATTGAAATAGGCGAGAGAGGTTTTCCCCGCCAGCAGAAAATCGAAGTCGCTTCCCGGCACAAACAATCCGGCATCGGGCATTTTGTGGGGCATCAGAATCCGGCCCGCCCAGGCGTTGCTTAGAACGGCCTTATCGGTCAGATAGATAAATTGGCCGCGATATGTCTCCAGATTTTTTATCTGCATATCCGCCAGCGGCCTGTAACTGAGCTCCGGCACGAGCAACCCATTATGAACCTGCAGGAGCCCTTTGTTCGATAAGGCCAGGACCCGGCCGTTTCTATCGCAGCGTACGGCCGACAATTTTGTGCCGGCCAGCTCTTCGGAAAGCGGGATTTTGTCCGAGAAATCCTGAACAAATGGGCGGTCCTCGTAGAAATGCCGAACGTTGCCTGAATAAGCAGCCGAAACGGTAATTAGTAAACCGCAGATTGCCGCGCAAAAAATCCTTATTTTCATATTATCCTAACTATCTAATTCGATTGTTCTGTTCATTCCGGGCAGCGGGAGAAAGTATGTTCTTCAAATAAGCCATGGAGAGCATTGTAATAATCGCGAGCGAGCATTCAAGAGAAATCCCAGA
>CAZSOR010000109.1:4664-14185 GCA_964608395.1 uncultured Pirellulales bacterium | reverse complement strand
CCGACGAATTAGCTGTCGAATTGGGTAGTCCCAGGAGCGCCAATATGGTGGCGTTAGGTGCATACCTGCAAAAGCGAGGATACCTCACTCCGGATGCGGCGGCCCAGGCCCTGCCGGATGTTCTCGCCAGTAGATACCATAAAACCCTGCCGGTCAATATCAAAGCTCTGCACAAGGGAGGCGAATACGCCGGAAATAACCGCCATGATTAAGCTCAGCAGGCATTGCGGTTGCATACGTTCAAAAGCAGGAGATTGACGAAGCAATCTCAAACTTTAAGAACGCTGTTGACGAGGAGCTGCCTTTCGCTCGTTTGGTTCTTCCGTCAGGCCGGTAATATTTCAAGTGGGCTTTAGAAGCGGCGCCGGCAACCGGCTGATTCACGCACTTAAATGACTTGATTGATCGGTCTTCTTGTACTATAATACCCGGCATACGATAAATAACAGATATTTAAATTGATAACGGAAAGTTGAAATGGCCAAAAAATCAAATAACAGGAATTCCAAGGCAATTTGCAGCTTCTGCGGCAAGCCGGGAAGTCAGGCTGAGACGCTTATAGAGGGTCCGGATAAGGTCTTTATCTGTCCCGAATGTGTGGAACTATGTCATAATATCATCCGGCAGGATCGCAAACGGGGGACCAAGAGCGGCGTTAGCTTAAACGAAATGCCGAGACCCAAAGCAATTAAAGAATACCTGGACCAATATGTCATCGGGCAGGACCACGCTAAAAAATATCTCTCTGTTGCGGTGCATAACCATTATAAAAGGCTGCTGCACAGCGACAGTAACGACAGCGATGTCGAGATAGATAAATCGAATGTTCTGCTCATTGGACCGACCGGCTCAGGAAAAACACTGCTTGCCCGCACACTTGCCCGTGAGTTGGAGGTGCCGTTCGCAATATGTGATGCCACCACCGTTACCGAGGCGGGGTACGTTGGCGAAGACGTCGAGAATTTCCTGCTGCGACTGCTGCAGGCTGCCGACTATGACATCGAATCCGCACAGCGGGGCATCGTTTATGTCGATGAGATAGATAAGGTCGGCAAAACATCTCAGAACGTTTCGATCACTCGTGATGTTTCCGGAGAAGGAGTCCAGCAGGCACTGCTGAAGATGCTCGAGGGGACTACCGCCAACATTCCGCCACAAGGCGGAAGAAAACATCCGGAACAATCCTACATACAAATCGACACCACGCAGATACTTTTTATCTGCGGCGGAACTTTTGTGGGGCTGGAAAATATTATTAAAAAGCGGCTCGGCAAAAAAATGATCGGATTCGATTCGGAAATAGGCGGTAAAAGAGACGAAAAGGCCGAGTTCAGCGATATCCTGGACCAGGTTATTCCGGAAGATATCATCGAATATGGGATGATTCCCGAAATGGTTGGAAGACTTCCGGTCATCACGACGCTCTCTGCTCTCGACGAAGCGGCGCTTATCGACATATTGACTAAACCGAAAAACGCTTTAGTTAAACAGTATCAGAGATTTTTTGAGATGGAAAACGCTGAGCTTGAGTTTACGGACGGAGCCCTGCATGCATTGGCACAGAAAGCGCTCACGCGTGACACCGGCGCCAGGGCATTACGTTCGATCACCGAGGAGTTGATGATTGACCTGATGTACCAACTACCCGAAGAGCCAAAACCCATAAAATATGTAATTACACGCGATATAGTTCAGGGCAAAGCCGAACTGCTCACGGCAAAACAAAAACCAAAAAAAGAATCAGCATAAAGCGGAAGATACTCAAACCGGCAGGGTTAGTCATGTGAATAAGGTTCGAGCACATAGGAATCGAACAATCACGCTTAGCCAAGCGGAAACAGATGGGTACGGCAAAGATTTAATACACATCTCTCAACCTGCCCGGTTGGATGCTCTCAGCAATAAAATAGTAAACCAGGACATATTTGACGTCCTTGGCTTTCTACCGGAAGGCTTCGTTGACTTGCTGATACTGGATCCTCCCTATAATCTTACCAAGACCTTTACTTCGACTACCTTCAGAAAAAAGAGTCTTGACGAGTATGCCGAATGGTTCGAGAGCCTGCTGGTTAAATTGTTGCCCACACTAAAAAGAACAGCATCGGTTTATGTCTGCTCGGAATGGTGCTCGTCGACAGCCGTTCACCTCGTGCTGGATAAGCTGCTGAAGGTAAGAAACCGGATTACCTGGGAGAGGGAAAAAGGCAGGGGCGCAAAGAGGAACTGGAAAAACGCTTCGGAAGATATCTGGTTTGCGACGGTTTCAGATGACTATGTTTTCAACGTGGACAATTTGAAATTGAAGCGCAGAGTTCTCGCACCATACACCGACACAAACGGTGCCCCAAAGGATTGGCAGGAAACATCCGCCGGCCAGTTTCGACTGACCCATCCGTCGAATTTGTGGAATGATATCACGGTTCCGTTCTGGTCAATGCCGGAGAACACGGACCACCCCACACAGAAGCCGGAAAAACTATTAGCCAAATTGATTCTGGCAAGCACAAAGCGAGGTAACCTCGTATTTGACCCATTTATGGGTGTAGGCAGCAGTATCGTGACGGCTAAAAAGCTGGATCGTAATTTTCTCGGAGTTGAAATTGAAACAGGATACTGCCTGCTCGCAGCAAAACGCCTGGGCCTGGCCGAGCATGATGGAACAATTCAGGGGTACCGGGATGGTGTGTTCTGGGAGAGAAACACGATTAAAACGCATAAAAAGCACCGAAAGAAGAACGCTACTTCATAGCATAATGGATAGCAGAGAACAAATTACTACTGTTTGTGACGGGTTATTGGTGCTGGCACCGGCTAAAATAAACCTGTCACTCTTGATAGTCGGCAAACGTCCCGACGGTTTCCACGAGATAGAAACCATCATGGCAAAAATCGACTGGTATGATGAAATACTTATCCAGCCAGGCCGGCAAACAGGTATCGAACTTATATGCAATGGGCCGCACTGGGCGCCGGCGGGAAAAGAAAATCTTGTATACCAAGCTGCTAAAAGCCTGCTGGAAAGTCGCAGCCTGACACCCGACGTCAGAATTACCCTGACAAAAAATATCCCCGCAGGGACAGGGCTCGGCTCGGCAAGCAGCGATGCGGCGGCGACTCTTATCGGCATAAACCACTACTTTAAATTAGGTCTCGACCAAAATAAACTTTTCGAATCAGCGGCTAAGTTAGGCAGTGATGTCGCTTTCTTTCTGGGTGGTCCGCTGGCATTTTGCACGGGAAAAGGAGAAAAAGTAAAAAAATTAGATGAAATTTTCAACTTTACAGCACTTTTATTAGTCCCTGACGTAAGTGTCTCTACTAAAAGGGTTTACGCTAATTATAGGCACGACCGACATCTCTATAAAAAGCTCAATATTCGAATAAAAAACTATATCCTTAAAAACAGGATTGATTCGGTCGTTAAAATGTGCACAAATATGCTGGCAGAGAGTTGTTTCGACTTGGAAGAAAGTCTTGCCGAGTTGAAGGAGACTATTGAGTCGTTAGGCATCAGGCCTTGCTGTCTCAGCGGTAGCGGATCAGCGATGTTTTATATCATTGAGAGCGGGGATGAAGAAGAAGCCAGAGAAGGCATGAGCGAACTTGCGGGAAAAATCGGATGCAAAAGCATTGTTGTCAGAAACAATAGATGGTAAACTTTTATGCGAGGCAAAGAAAATGGAAATCAGTGAGGTCAGAGTCAAAATGGTCAGCAACAAGGATGACAGGCTGAAAGCTTTTTGCTCGATAACGATAGACAACGAGTTTGTCGTTCGTGACATCAAAGTCATCGAAGGGACGAACGGTTACTTCGTTGCTATGCCTTCGAGGAAAATGAGCGACCATTGCGAAAAATGCGGAGGCAAAAACCATCTCAGAGCCAGATACTGCAATAATTGTGGAGCAGCTCTTCAGGAAAACCGTGCAAGAAAGGATTTTAAGGGCAGAATGAAATTGCACGCTGATATAGCTCATCCGATTAATTCCAATTGCAGGAGGAGAATTCAGGAGAAAGTTATATCGGCTTTCAAAGAAGAATTGTCAAAGTCAAAGCAGCCGGACTACAAACCAGTCGAAATGGATGAACCGGATGATGATATTCCTGAAATAGTCTCGTAGTTAAAAGAGTTCCATTTTGCAGTATATTACAGAATGGGAAACGAAAACTTAAAAAGAGCCCGATACAGAAGCGCCGGCCATTAGCAGTTCTTTAGAGATTTAAAAATTCCTCAATTGCATATTATGTCTGAAGCATAATACGCCGCAAAGAATCCTCCCTCCTATGCCGTAAGGTACTCAAGAACCTTATCGAGAGCAACTTCTAAACGCTCATCGAGGTCATATTTACCTTCCGTAAGCTGCCGACGGACATCAAGAACTTTTTCCTTGCGAACTTCCGGCAGCGAAGCAATTTTTCTTAACACTTGGCCGATAGGCGTGGTGTTGATATTGTCAAGAATTTGCTCCATCACCACATCCGTATCGTGAGCAAGAACCTCTCCGACCGGATCTACCTGGTGATTTTCTCTTTCAAATCGACTGTTAGAATCAAATTCTGCCATTCAAATACCTTGTATGACAAGCTTCAAGGCGAAAATGTCCGTTTTTTCGCTCAAAGCCAATAACCACTATATCTTGTGTGTCCCTTAAATCCCTTTTAAGGCCCAAAACAACTTACTAATATTGGTATCGACTACAATGCCCGGAAAACTTTAGAAAAGTTTAGTGTTTAGCCAACCTATGCAAAAACATAAAGTTACATCAATTAGGGATAAAAGTCGGCATAATAGTATTAAAAATCAATTATCGAAAAAACCTATCTTAACATGTGTATAAACCACTGCAGTCTGTCTGGGGAAAATAGGCAATATACTACATATAGTGCTATACATCAGATTTTAATGGGAAAAGACTGGAAGAATTTGGCTAAATTCTGTACTTCCTGCGTATCGGGCCAGTCGTATAAGATCGCGAGCGCATCTGCATCCAAAGGGCCATTGGGTGCGGGTTTATGAGCTTGGGTGCCGCAATCTATTCGTATCATGAGGCACTATTCTGAAGCCGAGTAACCTCAACTGGCAATATTCTTTTGGCAGCTAAAGCCTTTTTGCTCGGGATGAATAATTCCAGTCGACAACGAAAAAAGTTCAAATTGTTGGACTTAATAGTAATATTTTAATTCTATATCCACATCCCACATATCATTGTCGGGGAGGTTTTGCTTTTTACTGAGTTTTAGCCGTTCACATTGCAGATTTGGCCAGCGAAGTTGCATCATTGAGAAAAATCTGGCGAATTTCCGGATGTCTATCTCCTTCAGGTCTATACTTGCGCTTTGACTTTTCTGCCCTCGCGTGGTCATTACCATTGCCGAACTGAGGTTGTACTTACTCGGCGGTATCCGACAGAGACTCGCAATCCTGTCAATAGCTTCACCGTAAGTAAAATCAGCGGCTGTGTCGTTTGCATCGGCGAACTCCAGCCGGTCCGGCTCGAGAGTAAATATCTCCATCATGATTGGTTCGGCCTTCTCGTATTGAGCCATCTGCTCTTCAACATCCTTTTGGGCGTTCGGTAAGTATATGGCCCAAACTAATATGGGCCACAGGCCGACGATGACAGGCACGGCTATATAATACAAAATTGGATTTTTGTATATGTCTTTCATAAAATGTTTCCCTTATTATGTCTTAGGTGCAACCATTATATTGAAATTCTCTCGGTTATCTTTTAATTGATATCGTTCCCGTTTAATCTCGAGTCCGTTCTTCCTTACTGTATCGAAAAATTTCTGTCTGCTCTGACGATTGGAAGTGTCGCCCGTGATCATAATATCCTTGGCTGTGATGGTAATCGTGTCTATATTCAGGTTGGTCTGCGCGGCACATTTGTTAAATGCCGTCAGCACCAGTGTCAGATTTGACGATATGGACTTTTCATCTGTAAACAAGCCCTTTTTTTCGTTTTCGATTCGCCTCTGTAGCTTACCGAGTTCTCGAACAGCATCTTTTATTTTTAAGTCAACCGACAACTGTTCCAAGGTAACTTCTGCGTAGTCTTTGGAAAATTTGCTGCGTAAGTTATTCTTGTTTCTGTTCACTCTGAATAACTGTGTGTGAAAATATAGTCCCACGGCAACTAAAAGAATCGTCACGGATATTGCCGCGGCTTTCAATGTTTTTTGCTGCCTGAGCTTTTTACCCTGGAAGGGGCTAAAGTCCTCCCGGAAATCGACGCATCGGCCCTTTTCCGAGAGAGCCAGGGCAGCACCACAGGCGATTGCAAAATCAATGGGATCAGCGCAATCAGCTTCCGGTTGAAGTTTGTTTTCGACAATACTGCGTAAATCAATCTCGTCGGTTTCAATACCCAGCTTTTCGCCAAGCTGCTGAGATTCTATAGCTCCGGTTGAATCGAAGACTTTAAGGCAACCAAGTGGCCCGGCACCTTCGACGAGAGCTGTAGTGACAAGTACTTCTCTTTGCAGCAGTTTGGTCCTGTCCTGTGTCGCGCCGACCAGGAATGTCCGAACGATCGATGCCTTCCGGGATTCGTCATCTACAGCCACCGGCGGGACAATCAAATAGCCGCTCCGGTGGGATAGCATCCCATATAACGTCTCGGTCTGCTCCGACTCATCTGAGGTTACTTGCCGGCTGATAAATCTTGATAAACAATCCACATCCGGCTCTATGTTTACGGGATCAAGATTATACTGCTGCAAAGCATCAAGAACTTCCAACAATATTTTACGCTCTGCGGTAAAAACGGTTAGTTGCGAGCCGGTTTGGTCGCTTGATGCTATTTCGAATGCTACCGCAACATTAGTTATATCCGTCGCAAGAGCCTCTTCCGTATCGAATCTTATGGTCGCAGCTATTTGTTTTGGATCTTTAAACTCGCTATGGACGCTGTGCTGCATAAACAGAGAGCAATCCAACGCGACTGTAATTTCGGAGAATTTAAAACTTCTCTCGGCACAGCCCTGAGCGATAAGACCTGCCAATGCCTGCATATCCTGCTGCTCCTGTCCTTCAACGGAGACACTGAAACATTTCAGGCCGCTGCCGTCTTTTTTTTGCGAACCGAGGCAGACCACCGTCGCCGTCTTCCTGCTGATGTAAATTCCCAAATAATTCTGAGATTCCACTATTTGTAAACTCCTAAATAGTCATCGGTATTCAACCGTTGATTACAGCAATTCTTGTAACTTTTTTACCATCTTTTGTTATAGCTATAATGGACGTTGCCTTGGCCACGCCACTCGTCGAAGTTATTTTGATCGTGAACAACCTGCTTTCCGTTGTGATATATTCTTCGCATTTGCCGACTGATTCGGAATAACGAGACAGCTTGTTCTTCAAGTCTTCTATGTTCGTAAAAGGCTCTTGTTGTCTCTGCAGGATTATTTCTTCGGCTATTTCGACTTGATTGCCGCCGAAAATGAAGGCCGCCTCCAGGACATGACGTGGGGCGGCATTGATATTGACCTGCCGAGTACCCCACAGTCCTATATATTTCAAAGGGTATTCTTTTCTGTCCCCGACGACTATTGTCGGTTGAGCGAGAAATTCGGTGTCGATGAGCGAACTGTGAAACAGTTTCGCGAAATGCGTAGTCTGGCCGGAAATTTGCTTCGCTACGGTTATCATCCTTCTGGATGTCCGTGACCGGGGGGTCCTTGAAGTACTGCTTTTACGGGTAGTTTTTGCCGTTGTAGTTATAGGTGTTCTGACCGTTTTAGTTATCGTTTTAAAGGTAAGTGCGAAAGGTTTTACCTCGCCTATTTGCTTTAGCTGCTCTCTCAGTGAATCGACCTGTATGAAATCGAGGTTCATCATTTCGCAGAAAGTTTCAAAGCCCGCCTCGGTTTCTCGCTTTAATTCCTGGTTATTCATCATCGCCCAGCCGAGGGGGTATTTTGCATTTTCATCTTCAATTTCAATTTGTACTTTGGCAGATCCGATCTCAAACTCGACCGGCTCGGTCACAAACGGCCAGGGCGGACCATAGGGACCCCGAATCACTATAGAATCAAGATTGTTGAAGCCAGCAATCCCACTTTCGTCGTGACCCATACCATTTACATCATTAATATCGCTCTTATCGTCAAAATTCTTGCCGCTGTTGAATGTATCGGACTGAGATTCGACGCCCCACTGTGCCAAAAGCTCCTGATATCCTATCTCGTCAAGGGCAAATAAATCGGAAAAATCCGGCTCGTTTGGGCGACTCACCAGTTCCGGCTCAAGCTCTTCCAGACTCGCAAGGGCATACTTCACAGCCGAATCGCAGCCATAGCGGGCATTGCTGTAGTCGATAATATACTGGTTGCGGTGCCGCTGGCTCGCAACACGGTCACTGAGAGTATAACCCAGCGTAGCGAGCACAATCAACAGCACTAACGTCACCAGTAATACAACGCCCGGCCGGGTTCGAGAGATAATCAAGTTGTCCTGACCTTTATTCATTATTTGACCTTTTCGGTCTTCTTGGGGATTTCTAACGGCGGTTTTTCGTCGCTGGGCAAATTCACATCCTCCTGCCCTTCTTCGTTACTGCCATATTCGTTTGTCGAAGTATCGAACCTGATTTTTCTGGTTCTGTCGATAGCGATGGTCCTTGTGATTTTTTCCTCGTCCGGAACGTCAAAAGTGCCATCTGCTCTTTTATAGGGCTCAGCAAATGAAATTGTTACCATAATCCCCCGGGGAGGAGGGCCGTTCCATTTTTCCACAGGATTCTCACCGGCCAGCACGCTAATCTTGAAAAAAGTAATACCGCTGCAAATCGGCACGAAAAGCTCTCTTTCAAAGTCATCTTTATTCTTCTCAAGCACTTTATCTTCCTTGTTGAGCCCGCCGGAGCTGCGGTACAAAGTCAGGCTGTTAGAAGCGCTCTGGAAGTCGTAACTGCTTTGCCAGATGATTTCTTTAAATTTTAGCTCTTTATCTTTACTGTCCTGGATAGTCCGTGTAATTGTCAGCTTTGCGGCGGGAACCAGCATCCTTGAGGCAACATTCTCAAATTTATTCTCAATGGTGATTGTTCCATCAGAACTGGAAGAAATAATATTGTCAAGATCTTCGGCTATGCGCTGCAGAACCTCGCCGGGCAGTCGAGAGCTGTTAAGCCGACGTGTCACTGCGGCGACTGAATTCTCCGCGCGATGATAAATGCCAAGCACTGCAACTGTAACCATCGCCCCGATGGTCAAGGCCGCGAGCATTTCAGCCAAAGAAAAACCCTGCGGCATTCTGTTTGTGCCGGAAGTTTCTTTCACGTTGTGGCTAAAGACGTTTAATTTCATCGTAGCCGGAACTCCTATCACCGTTTATTCTGCATTAATTCCCAAATTTCGGAGAAATCCATTTGTTCAAGCTCTCCATAAGTCAGACCTGTCTTCGGATCTATTTCATCCTGCCATGAGTCATCCCCCGATCCCTCACCCGACTTACTTTTTTTGTTCTTCAAGTCAGTTAAAGATTTTGCCTGCTGATTCTTTTCTTCTTCGCCTGGAT
>CAZSOR010000109.1:0-4564 GCA_964608395.1 uncultured Pirellulales bacterium | reverse complement strand
TTCTTCAAGTCAGTTAAAGATTTTGCCTGCTGATTCTTTTCTTCTTCGCCTGGATTGCCGTTACTGTCCTTATAGAGATTGAGATTATCTTTGATAAAAGAGCCGTCTTCGGTAGTGAGCATTCCATTCTGAAGCCACTGTTCGATAATTTCGACATCGACACCGGCATAATCGGCGGCATCTTCCATCGTCTCGATAAGTTCGGCGGACAAGTCCCCTAATTCATCTTCATCACGACTCTCAATCTGGAGCAGTTGTTCTTTTGTCAAATCGGTCAGCCAGTGTGACAGCTCGATGGTTTGCTCTATTCCGTTTGGATCATTATACTGGGCCGAGCAAACACCTCTGATCCACATCCGCGCAGTAATCGGTTCATAAAACGTCTCAACAACCGTTTGCCATCCAATGTCGGGATATATCTCACTGACGCCATACTCAACGCTTTCTTTCACTGTCGCAGAAGCAAGAAGCTGTTCCATATTCTCCCGGGCAACTTCAAAGGCCCGCATTCGCAGCGCCGATTGTGCCGCCGAGGCCACGCAGCGATCGATCACAACCAGCACACTTGAGCTGATAAGAGCAAGAATCGCCACAGCCATTAAGACCTCTACCAGGCTGAAAGCCTTCTTTCTCATTGTAAGTGTTTTAGAACGGCAGATCATCTTTAGATTTCGGCTCCAAAAGCTCTATATCACCTTCTTCTAATACGACAATTCGATTGATGCGGTTGACTACAATCGTATAAGGCTGGTCCTTTTCATCGAGCAGGACGATTTTTCCACCATTCTGCCAACCGGAAGGTCCTACTCGAAACCAGGCCTTAGCGTTAGTATCAATCCCATCGTCAAACCAGACATAAATGAGCCGGCAATTTTCAGTAAGATTATTTTGGACAATAATCTCTCCGGGTGTTTCATCCGGCTTGTCTACGTATATTTCAGAGCCGGTTAGTTCCTTAAGCCCATATCCCTGCTCTGTAATGTCGATAATAATTTCATATCTTCGGCCGGTCTCGGCTGCGGCGCTGGCGGCCATTTGCATTGTCGAAACAAGCTCCTGTGTTTGTGCTCTGAACGTATTTTTTCTCAGCAGTCCGAAAAGATGGATTTGGGCCATGAGCACAAACAGCGATACGATCGCAACCACAACCAGCAATTCGGCCATCGTAAAACCGTTAGTGTGCGAATGCGGCAATACATCGTCTTGACGCATTTTGGCATTCATACAGTTGCGGCCACGTGCATCAGTATGCATCTGTGCTAAGCAAATCATCCTCAGTGCCCTCTTCTCCGTCGGGTCCGAAACTCCTGATTACAAATTGTTTGCCGCTCTCCGGATAAAGCTCATACTTGTACTCCATTCCCCAGCCGTCGGGGGGCAATTCTGTCGTTTCCAGGTAACCACCCGGCTCCCAATTTATCACGTCGTTTGGCATTTCAATCAGTTCCAGCAATCCTAATTCTTCGGTTGGGTATCGAGTCGTATCCATCTTGAATTGATTGACCGCAGAGTGAAGAATCTTTAAGTTGGCCTTCGTAGTCGTAATACGGGCCTGGTCAATCTTGGTTGCGACTTTCGTGACGACCAGAGTGGCAAGCAAGCCGATGATAATCAGCATAGCCATAAGCTCAACCATCGTAAAACCGTATCTAATATATCTTTTTCTCTGTTTCCTTGTCATATTGATCTCCTGGGAAGTTCGTTAAAAATTGCCCGCCGAAACTTCCAGAATCGGCAGGATTGTCGCATAAGCAATTACACCAATTACGGCGGCCATAATAATTATAATTAGCGGCTCAACCGCAGCACTTAATCTTTCAATAACTATATCGCTTGAAGATTCGAGATTGTCGCTGATACTTTTAAGCATCGTTTCAAGCTCGCCGCTTTTTTCTCCAACTGCAACCATGTGGGCGATAGCAGGATCGATAACGCCGCTGTCCCGAAGCGGAGTCGCGATGTCGGCACCGGCAAGAATCCTCTCTCGCGCCTGCTTGATGGCTCTTTTCATAAGAGTGTTGCTGGTAACCTCAGTGACAACCCGAAGAGACTCAGCCATAGCGAGTCCCGAGCCGAGAAGCGTAGAAAGAGTAGACGCGAAGCGCGCAACGACACGCTGCTTTATGAGGGGACCGAACAACGGCAGGGACAAAAGGAATTTATCGCGCAGATAAGCGCCTCGGTTGGTTTTCAAAAACCGCTTCAGACCCCAGATAAATCCAACTACTACTGCAATAACCAACAGCAGCCACCAACTGGTCAGCAGATATCCAACATCCATCAAACGCTTGGTTATCCAGGGCAATTCCCGCCCCGCTCTTGCAATCTCATTGCCTATCTTCGGAATGACCAGAGTTGTAAGTACCAGAATAGCCGCCAGGCAAAAGAAGATCAGCACAACGGGATATACCATCGCAGTCTTTATTTTCGCTTCGACTCTTCGGCGTTTTTCCATGAAGGTGGCAATCGTCAAAAGGCTCTGGCCCAATATCCCTGTAACCTCACCTACACGGACCATGCTTACATATATGACGTCGAAATAATCGCTGTAATCTTTAAGGGCATCGGTAAACGACTCGCCGGTGACAACGCGGTCGCGAATATCGCAAAGGGCGTTTCGAAATCGAACATCGGACGTTTGCAGGGTAAGGACCGAAAGAGCTTCGGTCAGTTTGATTCCCGATGTGAGCAGCGTGGCCATTTGCTTGGTGAAGTCGATTATCTGGGTTTTGTTTCGTTTGCCGAAGATCGAAAACAACGCCGTTTTACCTTCAGCTTTTGAGCTGACCTCGGTAACAGATGAAGGGTGAATACTCCGCACCCGGAGTTGCTTTCGTGCCGAGTATGGGCTCTCAGCAGTAATTGCCCCTTTAACTTTCCTGCCGTTACCGGCTATCGCTATATAGTGGTATCTTGGCATTTTATTTACTATTTATTATTAAATATGGACGATTTGTAAATAAAATTACATTACGTCGGCCTGTGTCACTCTCAATACTTCAGAGATAGTTGTTGTCCCGGCAAGCACTTTCCTGGCGCCGTCCATTCGAAGAGTCTGCAGGCCGGTGTTAAGAGCAAACCTCTTTATTGTACCGGCACTTTCTCTTTTGTATATCAGGTTCTGTATCTCCGAATCGATCAACATCATTTCATAAATGCCCGTTCGGCCGCGATAACCGGTCTGAAAACACCTCTCACAGCCTCTGCCGACAAAGAATCTCCCGCTGTCACTATCCATTTTATCCAGTCCAAGCTCTTTTAATTCGTGGGGCGACGGTTCGACCGGTTCTTTGCAATCCGGACACACTTTTCGTACTAACCGCTGAGCTATTATGGCAATCAGCGATGAACTTACTAAATACGGCTCGACGCCCAAATCCAGGAGTCGGCTGACCGCGCCTGCCGAGTCGTTAGTATGCAGAGTGCTGAAAACCAGGTGGCCTGTAAGCGAAGATTGTATTGCCATACGGGCGGTCTCAATGTCTCGAACCTCGCCGATCATTATAACATCCGGGTCCTGACGCAGCACGTGCCGCAGCGACGTGGCAAAAGTCATTCCTTTCTTGCTGGCGACTTGAATCTGGCTGATACCTCCGAGCTGATACTCAATCGGGTCTTCTATGGTTATGACGTTTTTCTCGGCCGAGTTGATCCTGTTAAGACACGCGTAAAGTGTTGTGCTTTTTCCGCTGCCGGTCGGGCCTGTCACGAAAATAACCCCGTGGGAGCGGGTGAGCAAAGAATCGAATTTTTGCATGTTATCCTTGTGCAATCCCAGCTCGTTCAATCCGAAAAGCCCGGTGCTTTTATCGAGTAGACGCAGCACGCTGCGCTCACCGTAGCTGGTCGGCACGGTGCTGATGCGCAAATCGACTTCACGCTGGCCCAGCCGGACACTGCACCTGCCGTCCTGCGGAAGCCGGCGCTCGGCAATGTCCATACCGGCCATAACCTTGATACGTGAAATAACCAAAGGCAGGACATTCTTGTTCAGGCTCAGGGTATCATACAAAATACCGTCAATCCGGTAGCGAATCTGAATCTTTGACTCGTATGGATGGACATGAATATCACTGGCCCGCAACTGCAGGGCGCGAAAGAGAATGTCATTTACCAGCCTGATAACCGGCGGTCGATTTACCACGTCAAGCAGGTCGTCCGAACCGGCGACCTCATCGACGAGCTGGTCGAGATTTTGCGAATCGAGCTCTTCTACCACCTCATCGATTACCGTCGACTTCTGCTCATAAGCTACGTCTATTACGGAAGTAATAGCAGCACGGGTGGATACTGCCACACTGACCGGCAAGCCCATCATCTTCGAGACATTGTCCAGAGCATTCGCATCCAGTGGCTTGGATAAAACCACCGTAAGCTCACCATTATCAGCATCGGGTTTTATCCCGACAAGGTAATGGTGCTGGGCATACATTGCAGGGACGGCTTCTATGAATTCCGAAGGCACGTTCTTTGGGGATATTTCCGGCAGAAATTCCCAGCCGAGCGCTTCGGCAAACAGCCTCAGTACGGCATCTTCCGTAAAGTAAGGGCAGTTGAGCAAAGC
>CAZSOR010000108.1:7821-14230 GCA_964608395.1 uncultured Pirellulales bacterium | reverse complement strand
CGAAAAGCACTCAATACAAAACTATTGTATGCCGGCACATGACAGAATATTGTGACACTCTTCAATCGGAGGAAAAGTGAACACCGGCATAAAAAGCATATCTGAATGAGAGAGTTATATTACGCCTGCTCGACGACGAATTTTCGAAGAATTCTGACGTTTTGTAACTCGTGGGAAAAGTGCCTGTTATCCCGCTATTCTTGTTGCCGATGCAGTAGATGTTCTTCGTTCCGACGAGGAAAAGTCTGCCGTTTGCCACCGCAGGTGACGGGTGACTGCCATCGCCAAGGTCATTGACAGCGAGGATGCGGAACTCAGGCCCCGCCTGAACGACATAGCTCTTGCCGGCGTTTGCGAAGAACAGGCGCCCCTTTGGGTCCGCAATCGGACTGGCCCAGGTGGTTGATATGTCTCGGAGATGCTCGGAATAAATCTCCTTGCCTGTAGCCATTTCCCAACACTGGAGGATGCCGGGAGTTCGCAGGCGATACAGGTGTTCGCCTACAACGATGGGCGAACTCAGTGCTTCGCCTCTCTGCATGATGGTCCAGCGGCTGTGTGTATCGGAGACATCGCCCGAACCGGTCGGATCAACGGCTACGCCGGTGCCGCCCCGGCCGTCGTCAAAGTAGACCAGGCCCTTCCCGTAGGCCGGCGATGATGCGTCACCCTCGCCCCGGCACCACCAAAGGAGTTTCCCGCCGGCCGGATCAAGGCTCTGCAGGGCATTGCCTGTTTGTTTCATGCCAGAGGCCAGAAGAAGCATCTGGGGTTTGTTATCGACCTGAATGATCAGGGGCGTGCTGTGCCCGAACTGCATTTGCGGGAATTTTCTCTCCCATCTCACATTGCCGCTGGTCTTGTCGAAGGCAACTACCCGCGAATCTTCTTTCTTTGCCATCGCGCAAAAGAGGATGACGGTCTCGCCATATAAAACCGGGCTGCTGCCAAGAGTGACGTCGAAGGAGTAGGGAACAATTTGCTTTCGCCACGCGATGTTGCCCTGGAAATCTATCGCGGCCAGGACCGATGAGGCGAACGCACAGTAAATTAGCCTGCCGTCGGTGACAGGCGTGGCGGCGGCGTAGCCTCCGCCCGGTCCGCTACGGTAATCTTTCCGCAACCAGGGTCCGGGTGGTACGAGCGTATCCCAGAGCAATCGGCCATCGGAAGTGCGATAGCAAGTGACATGATGCTCCGGGATGACCTTTTTGCGGTATTTAACATCGGCCGGCCAGTTGACCGTACAGACAATAACCGCATTATCCCAGACGATGGGGCTGGCGTGCCCCTGGCCGGTAAGCGGCGAAATCCAGAGCACGTTTTTATTTGCAGGGCCGCCCCAGACGGTCGGTAGATTCTCCTGCGTCGTGTAGCCAAGGCCGGTCGGGCCGCGGAAGCCGGGCCAGTTCGCTCCGACCGGAACGTTCGCCATAAGGAGAACGCCTGCTAAAATAATTACAAATACAGCCGACTGGTTTTCGAAAATCCCGGTACCTGTCGTAAGATGTTTCATCATGTCGTATTCCCTGTGCATCTTTTTTTGTCAGCGGTTCGGTCTTTCACCAATATACTTCGCATGACTATACCAGCGGAGTAATGACGATTCCAATCCAAAATATAAAATCCTCCGGAACAAGGCTGGACCTGCCTCTAATATCTGGTGTGGGAAGAATCTCAAGCTGGCCTGAAAGATGCCTTTTACTGTTGCGCAGGCGGCTTGAGGAATCCCTGATACCGAAGCCAGTTAGTGCAAGCTTGCGTCCATGTTGAGCACGGATGATCGCTCTTGCGGACGCCGAAGTCGTGGGCGGCCGTCGCATAGACGTGCAGCTCCGCCGGGACGCCGGCCTTCCTCAGCGCAAGGTACATCAACACGCTGTGCTCCGGCGGGCTGATGATATCGGCCCCGCCGTGCGCGAGAAATATCGGAGGCGTTCCGGCCGGGATACGCAGGCCGGGAGCGATCTGGTCCTTGTCCTTCGCCTTCAGGTAGCCCGAATAGACTCCAATGGAGAAGTCGGGCCGGCAACTGATTTTGTCCACGTCATCAACAGGCTCGTAGGTTCGCCGGTCGAAGCTCGTCGCCGTCGCAATTGCCAGATGGCCGCCGGCCGAGAAACCCACCATGCCGATTTGCTGCGGATTGATGCCCCACTGGCCGGCTTTGCTCCGCACGAGGCTGACAGCCCGCTGCGCATCGGCGAGCGGGCGTCGGGCCGGCACGCCCTTGGGCTCATCTGGTCGGCGCGGCACACGGTACTTGAGGATGATTCCGGTGACGCAATTGCCGACTACCAGTTTGAACTGTCCGCCCGCGCCGATATGAAGTGGCCGCTCTCGATGAGCTTCTACAAGCTCATCTCACGGACCGCCGACGCCGCTAAGGAAAAGGACAAGACCACCGGCAAGGAAAAAATCATGGCCAAGACCCAACAGTGGGGTGAGCTTCGACGGATGAATATGCCGGAAAATACATATCGCTGGCTTTGTGCAAAGCACGCAGCGAAGTATAAGAAATAAGGCACAATAACAGAATACAGAACACACAATACAGTAGCGACCACGCTCAGGAGCCTATCACTCCGATGGTCGGGGGAAATTCTTTCCCCAAACCCCTTTAAGGCTTCGAATCCCTGAAAAATAAAAAACGGAGAGGGCGGGATTCGAACCCGCGGTAGGGCAAGCCCTACACAGCCTTTCCAAGGCTGCTCCTTAAGCCACTCGGACACCTCTCCGAAGCAATTTACTATTTTCTATTGACTATTTGCTATTAGTTTTTCAACACAGCCTTCTAATTGCCCTGGTTTTTAATGAATATAGCAGCACCATGAGGAATTTGCAATGATAATTCCCGAAAGGAACAAGCGTTCGGCACAAAAAGATTTTTCGGAAAAAGCTGGACGAGACCGTTAAAAACAAATAGGCAAGTAACCGACTTAGCGGATGATTGTGCCCTGTATTACTAAATAGTGTTTTTTATCTTGACTTGAGTTTATTTGTATAAGGTTATTAAAACCTGAGAACTCGAACCGGCGAACTCTAAACCGCTTAATGCTCGCCGGAGTCGCTGATTACTGATATTAGCTGAGAATTTGGTTTTACGCTTAAAGGAGAAGCTATGAAAACACTTCGAACAATTGGCTCGCTGGTCTTCGTGCTGGGACTGTTCACTGTGATTTTTGTCGGGGTGCCGTGGGGCGTGATCGTTGAAGATGATCCGGTCGTGCCATGGTGGCTCAGGATGGCGATTTTCTGCCTTATGGGCGGTATCCTGGTTGTTCTGCTCACATTAGCCCTCGAACAGAAGATTAGCAAAAAGCCGGCGGAGGAGCCGCTGCCGAGTGAATCCGATAGCTCGATTTTACTATTGAACTCGGCAGAAGTGCCCGGCCGCCGGACGAGTGAGATTCTCGGCATGGTCCAGGGTCACACGGTATTTGCGATATGGCTTGGCAAAGACCTGTCCGCTATCGCCAGGCTGATTCTTGGCGGCGAGCTGACCGAATACACCGAGATGATGGGAAAAGCCCGCGAAACAGCGACGAACAGGATGGTCGCGAATGCCGCCCGGATGCGAGCGGACGCAATCATCAATATTCGCTACATGACGACAAGCGTTGTGGGCAGTGCCGCGGAACTTTTAGTTTACGGCACGGCAGTCAAACTCGGCGAATAGATCGTCCTGTGAGTTGCTCGCGGCTCGGTGAGATGGCTTTCTTGTCACTGCTGATTGTTTTCGATTCTGCGGCGTCGAAAGAAATGCTGCAAAAGGCCGCTGCATTCTTCGGCTAAAACGCCGGAAGTCACTTCTATTATGTGATTGAGCCTTTCGTCGGTGACGATATTGTACAGGCTCTTGACAGCACCGGCTTTAGGATCGTCGCAGCCATAGACGAGCCGGTCTATCCGTGCCAGAACCAGCGCCCCGGCACACATCGTACACGGCTCTAACGTGACATACATCGTGCAGCCGTGCAGACGCCAGCTCTCGATAAATGCCGCCGCCTGCGTAAGGGCTATGATTTCCGCATGGGCGGTCGGGTCCTGTAGTTGCTCTCGCTGATTATATGCCCTGCCGATTATCTGGCTTTGATAAACAATGACCGCCCCGATGGGAACATCACCGTTCTCCTCGGCGATTTGTGCCTGCTCGATCGCCACTTTCATATACAACTGATCTTCTTTGCTATCATTCATAACTCAAAAAACACATACAAAAATAGAAAATAATAAATCGAAACAATTATCCTGAATTATGAGAAGCTGTCAAGGTCTTCATCCTTGCCCGGCGGGGGCAGAAATCTATACCAAGTGTATTTTAAAGCGAATACTGCCATGAGCGCCAGTCCAAGCCATATCGCCGAATAGAGATACCAGTGGCCAACGAGATACATTGGGAACAGGTACAGACCGGTAATCGCCAGCATGGCAAGCAAAACGTTTACGATTGTCCGTGACATGCTTTCCGACCTTGAGGACAACTCTTTTGTAGACAGGTTGGCTTTTGCTGCAATCGGCTTCCACAATCCAAAAGGCCGAACGGATTTGTAAAAACTGACAAGAATTTCATCATCCGTAGCCCGGGTTGCCAGGGACACTGCGATACTGGCAATCAGCGAAGCGGCACATATCAAAGGGAACGTATAATATGCCGGAGCGTCCGGGAAAAACAGGGCCACTAACGAAAGTATTATGCCGCCCAGCGTTCCAAAGGCATAACCCCAGCCGTTCATGCGCCACCAGTACCATCGCAGCACGTTCGGCACGACCACGCCGGCGCCCAGGGCCATCATCATCCAGCTCCATATTTGTGCTATCGAGGTGGCCTGAGTACCGATGCCGAGGCCGATGAGAACCAGCAGGATTGTCGCGATGTAACTGAATCGCACGGACTGTCTTTCGCCGGCGTTGGGACGGAAGTAGGGCTGCCATAGATCGCGAACGATAAAAGAAGCCCCGCTGTTGACGGTAGAGCTGAAAGTGGACATGAACGCCGCCAACAAACCGGCGATGACGATGCCCCTGAGCCCGGCGGGCAGAAATTTCAGCAGAACGAGCGGCATTACTTTCTCCGAATCCGTAACGCCGGCGACTCCCGTAATCGCCAGCAGGGCAATCCCGATAGCCATCGCCCAGCGAACGACAAGAAAAATACTCCAGGCCGCACCGACCTTCGCGGCATCGCGCGCGTCACGGGCAGCTAAGAATCGCTGGAAATCGTACATCTGGGCAGGCCCGCCGGCATTGAGCAGGAGGCCCTTGACGACCCAGACAATGACGAGGGCGCCAAAAAGCTCGAACTGTGCATTCTCCGTCCCGGCAAATTCTTCGATCCGCCACGGCACGCTCAATGAACTCCAATTTTCCGGCAGGCCGGACATTAGCTCCGGCGTCAGGTGGGACCACGCGATGCAGGCAATGATTATGCTGCCCAGCGTCAGAATGATCGTTTGGATGACATCAGTGACGACCACGCTGTAAAGTCCGCCAAGAACAACGTAGAGGGTTGTTATGCCAATAATCAAAACAGCTAAGCAATCCGGTTCATGTGCCGTGAATATGTGTTGGAGCCATGGGCTGGAAGTGTATTGTGCCAGTGATTCGAGCGGAACGTAAACGGAGGCAAACTTGCCGATTCCCTGATAGGCGTATCCCACAAAACTGGCCAGCGTCAGCACTGCCATCAAGGCGTAAGCAGTCCGGGCCAGCCTTCCGCCTGCGTCACTGCCGAAGCGGGTCTTCATCCACTCAGCCGCCGTCATCACGTTCGAGCGGCGGACCCATTTTCCCATGTAGCTCAGGAAAAATGCGCCCATCAGAAAACCCCACATCCAGTGGTGCCACATCGACTTGAATCCCAGGACGTACAGGATGGAAATAATCCACATCGTCCCGGTAATATCGAAATTGGATACCGAGCCGGACATTGCCAGCGCAAGCCAGTGGATTCCTTTGCCCCCCAGAAAATAAGCCCCGAGGTTCTCTGATGCGCGCTTCTGATACCAGAAACCCAGCCCAATCACAACGGCGAAATAGAGCAGGATTATCACATAGTCGATTGGGCTCATTAATCGTTTCTCCCCGGCTTATTATCCGGTGTTCACCGCGTCAAACATCGCCGCAATATTCTCCGGCGGTACATTGGCCAGGATGTTGTGCACCTGCTGGAAAACAAAACCCCCGCCGGGGCGGAGTGTCTCGACCTGTTGTTTGACGTGTTCGGCGACTTGTTGCGGCGTGCCGTTCGGCAGGATATCCCTCGTATCACAGCCGCCGCCCCAGAAAGTAAGTTCGCTTCCAAACTCGGCCTTGAGTTCTGTGGCGTCCATTCCCGAACAACTGATTTGAACAGGATTGATGGCATCGAGGCCGGCTTCGATCAGGTGCGGCAACAATTCCCGAACGC
>CAZSOR010000108.1:0-7721 GCA_964608395.1 uncultured Pirellulales bacterium | reverse complement strand
GGATTGATGGCATCGAGGCCGGCTTCGATCAGGTGCGGCAACAATTCCCGAACGCCTCCGCAGCAGTGCAGCATGACCTTGACATCAGCCAGCTCTTTCGTGCGGTTCCAGAGCAATTTGTGCCGGGGCTTAAAAAATTCGCAATACATTTTAGGTGACATCATCGGTCCCGTCTGCATTCCGAGATCGTCGCCGAATAGAATAATGTCGATATGCTCACCGACAGCGGCTAAGAATCGCTCAAGATTGGCCAGATGAACTTCGACGAGTTTATCGAGGAAACGGTGAGCATGTTGCGGCTCAGCAGCCAGCAGCATCATGAACCGGTCGTTGCGGTAAAGAAACTGGCCCACTTCGAATAGGTTGCCGCCGAAGAGGCCGATGATCGCGCGGTCTGTTCCGGCACGCAGATGTTTTGCACCTTCCGACAGATCCTTATTGTCAACCGGACCGGGCGGACTGGCAATAGCGGTCCACATTGATTCTCCAAAGACTTCGGAGATTGCATCCAGATCATCGCCTTCGAGAAAAGGAAAATATGTCTGTTCGAAATAGAGCGCCCCGTCGGGCATGTGGGCGAGAATTCTGCCGCCCTCCGAGCGGATAATCCAACGTTTTTCATCCCTTTCAATTGGCGTCCAGGCGGGGACGAAACACGCTGTGCCGTCCGGCAAAGTCCAGGGCCTCCATGATTGCTCATCCTGTGCAAAGCCCCGGCCCAGTTCGATGGTATCAACGCCGAATCGATCCAATACATCGTCATCGACAACGGCCATTTGCTGAATGATGTCATAGACTCGAATCGGCCGGGGCGGCAGGCCCAGATGCTTACGCAGCTTCGGATATGCAATCGCCGCGATGCCCGAAGACCGATGCCCGGAAAAATCGATGGGAACCCGGTCCGTTTCCCGATGCTTCAACGCGGCCAGAACACGCTCTCGTGATGTCATTGCCATATTTTTATTTTCCAGGTAACGAAGCTCGCAGAGTGACAATTTCGTACGCAGCCATTTCCATCGGTCCGTCTGCTTTGTCGATCTTTTCTTCCGCAAAGTTACTGAGCCATACTGCATCCGGTGCCGGTTTAGCCCAGGTGACAGTGGCCTCCTCGGATTGCCCGCCGGCATTGAACAGGCGCACGACCCAGGCCTTGCCGTCCTCGCTGGGTCTGAAGGCAGTGACGATTATGCTTGCGGGCTCGATTTTCATAATTGAATCCGGGATGGGCGTCTTATTATCGACGGGCACGACGATGAGCGGCTGACTTCGCTCAGTGCCGAATTTTGCCGCCTTGCCGGAATCGAAGCTGCGGTGCGGCTCGATTGAATAACGAAACGTAGTCGGGCCCTCCTGTCCGGCCTTGTAGTTGGTCTCCCAGTAGTTGTTCATCACGTAGGAGTACAGTGTCGTTGACGGTTCGATGCTCTTAATCCACCCCACGGTCCTGCCCCTTGGATCGGATGTAATAGCGCCGACTTCAATCAGCGGCGCATCGGGCGTTGCCCATGTCACGCCGTAGTCTTTGTTGGAAACGTCCACCCATCTTTGAACTGTGAAATAGTTTTTACAGGCGCCGGGCAGTTGGTCTTCTTCAGGCCTGACAACGGCCCAGGGAATATCCATCCGCATCACACCATCAGGCACCTTAAAGGGAAAGGCCAGATGCACTGCCTCCTGTTCGTAGATGTTCTTCTTGTCGATAACATTGATGATATCCACGCGGTCGATGCCGTCAATGACGCGAAGCTCACGAACGAGCTTGTTGCAGCCCGGGGCATCGGATTCGATCGACAGCGAAGCGACCAGCGGGCCCTTCTCCCTGACACTGATTTTAACCGGTCCGTTACGCTTCGGCTCTGTCGGGTCCCTGCCGGCCACGTATAAATAATCGTTCAGCCCCAGCCCGGCCTCGCTGTCAACCAGTTCTATATTCTGCTGCTTCCACTTCAAACTCTCGGCCGCACCGGTTTTCTCATTAACGGTAAGCGATAACGCGGCGTTGCTTAATTCGGCATCTTTCGCCGCAGCACTGCCGGATGTGGAAGCCTCGCCGGCGTCGAATGTGAATCGTTTAGCGGAAAAAGGCGCGATGTCCCGAGCGAGAAAAGCCAGCTCGCCCGTCGTGAGCCGCTGCGATTTTACGCTTTGTCCTTCGGAGTCTTTGACAACGTCACCATCCACTTTCATGTCCTTCGGCAATATCAACAGGTCCGTTCGCGTCCAGGAGCAAGTGTTGAACACGTCCATTGCCGTGACTTTCTTTGCCGCCGATCGATGTCCTGCCAGTGCGTTGTTAAGGAGATTACGAGACTGCAAATCGGCATTTAGAGCAAAAGCTTGTTTGATCTTCCATTGTGCCTTGGTGAAATCACTTTCGGGCTGGCTGATACTGCAATGTGCCCCCCATGTGTGTTCGTCGTAGAGGATGACGTTGCGCCACGCCTCCCGGAACTGCTCGGCGGGGTATCCCGCCGGATCGAGCATGGCCCACAGCGTCTCCGATTGAACCAGACGCTCGGCGGCATCGCGGTTTATTGCGGTCTCCGCCGCGGACGAGCCTGCCCCGTCTTCCCAGTAAGGCGTGAAATCACCGCTAACCCTGGGTACCTTGCTTGCGTATCGCCGTTCGAATTCTTTGAACATTTCTGTGGTTGTGGCCACAACCAGCCTGGGCCAGGCGTACTTCTGGTTCCACTCCTTTACGAAGTCGCTCAGCTCCGGGTCGGGCGGGCCGTTGTCACCGCCGATCGAATAGCGAAGTTGAACCATATCGTAAGGGTATTCGGAGTCACTTAGGCGTTGGAGATAATCGAAAAGCCTTCCGGCGTCGAGGCGCCCGCTGTGGAAGAATGAATAACCTTCGCCGGCCACCCAGCAGAGAATTTTCTCGGAGCCGGACGGCGACTGCCAGTAGAAAGGTTTGTCGCCCCATGTCGATAGTGTATATCCGATACGATGCCCGCGGTTGGGGCCGACGGAGAAATATTTTACGCCGCTCTGGGCCAGTACCGGCACGATGCCCCACGTGTAGCCGGGGACATCGGTAATCATTGCCGAGTCGATTGTAACATCGAAACGCCGCCTGAGTATCCGGGCGTAATCCACGAGGCGGACAAGCTCTTCCGGGCGGCACAGGGCTGTCAGCTCGTTGCCGTACAAAGCATCCAGGCCGATCCAGCCCTTTTTCACGGCATCGATGAAAGCCTGTGTATCTTCCGGCGACGCCTGCCTTAGAAAGCCGTCCACCGCCCAGAGCACCTCGACGTTCCATTTAAACGCCGAGCCGGCCGGGTAATCCGACGTCTTGCGTGCCAGATCGATGACCTGCTTATAGTATTGCCAGTGTTTCTGTTCGACCTCGGTCTGGACGTGCGTGTATCCGATATCCACGTGGGAGTGGTGCAGCAAATATACTTCCCATTTCCGGACGGGTTTGATAGTCAGCGTCTGTTTGCCGATAGATTTGCCCGCTACCTTTGCTTCGATCTGCACCGAAGTCGGCTCCCGGACTGCCGGCGCGAGTCCCTCAATAACTTTGTAGCCTGGTTTCAGCGCCTGTCTGGTAGATTCGACTCCATTGACCTCGACAATAGCCTCTGCCGGCCGGCCAATGTGAAGGACCGATACCAGCACAGGTTGATACATCTTGCCGTCATCATGCCTGAGAAGGTACGGCTGGCTGTGAACATTCAGGAACTCGGTCTGGGATTCAACCGGACCGGCCTCGAAACCGGACGGCACAATTATAGCCACCTGGTCATACAGGACCCAACTGCCCTCCAGCGATGTGATGGCGATATGATTGCTGCCCCCTTTAAGCGCCCCGGCGGGAAAGTCAATAACGAGCCGACACTCACGGCCCTTGTCCGGCTGGCCGTGAGCCGAATCGTCACCGGCACCCTTGGGCAATTCACGGATAAAAGATATATCATTGATTTTGATTTCCATTTTCGGCGGAACGGCGCTATGTGTATCGACCAAGTCCAGCACAATCTGGCCTTTACCTTCGGTCGACGTCATCTTGAGACCGAAAAGAATTGTAAAAGTGTGGCTCTTGCCTCCCGCCCAGACATCCGCCGGACCCGGCTGTATGTAAGGCCAGTCCTTTTTCGGATCCGACTGCCCGGCAACAAAAAGAGCATCGTTGGGGAAACTCGTCGAATACTGGTTGCTCCGGTCCGGTCCGAGAGCGAATTCCGACGTATTGTCATCCGCTTTGCCGATCTGCCAAAGCAGCGTATTATCCCCGTCTGCCGACACGCTCCGGCACCAGAGCAGCAAAAACATTGACATCAAAATTTTAGTTAGAACAGCATGTTTCATTTTATCAGCTCCATTTAAATACGGGCAGTGCGCAAACCGCCTCTATCGATCTTCCGAATCGCTCGTAATTGTACCTGCTATGGCCAATCAATTCCACCAGAGTTTTACGAAAGTTTATGAGCTGGCCTTGAAAGCCTGTAAAGAATAAGTTATCATTGAAGCTGGCTGCGTGTTGTAGAGACTATCGCAGTGGGAATTCCCGGCCTGCGTCGTAGCGGCCTGATTGTACGGAAGTTGGATAATAACGATTAGGACTATATTATGAAGCATTCAATCTCAAGAAAGATGGGCATATTTATTTTGACTTTCATCTTTTTAGCGATTTTGTTTTCATCCGGCCGGTTGGAAGCTGTGGATTCGGCCGCTGTAAAGAGACAATTTTCCGATCCGCCGCGAGAGTATCATTCGGCGCCCTTGTGGGTTTGGAACGACATGCTGACCGACCAGCAGATCGTCGGCACGCTGCGGGACCTTGCCGGCCAGCAAGTCAGGCAGGTTTTTGTTCATCCCAGGCCGGGGCTGATGACGCCGTACCTTTCGCCGGAGTGGTTCAGGCTCTGGAAGGTCGCTCTCGAAGAAGCCGAGCGGCTCGATATGAACGTTTGGATTTACGATGAGAACTCGTATCCTTCGGGTTTTGCCGGCGGTTTAGTACCGGAAGCTATGCCCGAATCGCGCGGCAAGGGCCTTTTCCTCAACGAGGTCAAGACGGCCCCCAGCCCTGATGACAACATCGTGGCCGTTTTTCAGATAACCGGCAATGCATACGAGAACATCACCGATAAGATCCGAAAAGGTCAGACCTTCGATGACGGCCGCTATCTGGTGGCATCAATCCGCCTCGCTCCAATCGGCGGCTGGTTTGGCGGCAAGTATTACGTCGACCTGCTCAAGCCGGGCGTTACAGAGAAGTTCATTGAGGTCACTATGGAGGAATATCGCCGCCACATCGGCGAGCACTTCGGCAAGCGCGTGCCCGGCTGGTTCACTGATGAGCCACACCTCGCCCCTGCCGGCGGTCTCCACTGGTCGGATCATCTGCCGAAGCTGTTTCAAGAGCGCTGGGGATACAACCTGATCGACCATCTACCCCAGCTTGCCCGACCCGTCGGTGACTTCAAACGCGTCCGCCACAACTACTACTGCCTCCTGATCGAGCAGTTTATCGACAGGTGGGCCAAACCATGCTATGAGTACTGCGAAAAGCACAACCTGGAATTCACCGGCCACTACTGGGAACACGGCTGGCCCGGTGCCGGTCACGGCGGCGACAATATGGCCATGTACGCCTGGCACCAGAGGCCGGCGATTGATACACTAATGAATCAATACAGCGAAGATACGCACGCCCAGTTCGGCAATGTCCGGTCGGTCAAGGAGCTTTCGAGCGTGGCCAATCAATTCGGTAGAGAGCGGACTTTGTGTGAAGCATACGGTGCCGGTGGCTGGGACCTGCGTTTCGAGGACATGAAACGAATCGGCGACTGGCTTTACGTGTTGGGTGTCAATACCCTCAATGAGCATCTTTCGTATATTACTATACGGGGTGCGCGCAAGCGCGACCATCCGCAGTCGTTCTCGTATCACGAGCCCTGGTGGAAGGCGTACCATGTGATGGCCGAGTACTTCGCCAGACTTTCGCTGATAATGTCACAGGGCCGGCAGGTTAACCGGATTCTTGTGATCGAGCCGACAACGACCGCGTGGATGTATCAGGGCGATTCGATCCCGAAAGGCAGGCTCAACGAGATCGGCAGCCGGTTCCAACAAATGATAGTGTCATTGGCAAAGGCCCAGGTTGAGTACGATATCGGGTGCGAAGATATTATCGCCCGGCATGGCTCGACCGAAGGGCCGCTCTTTAGAGTTGGGCGGTGCGCTTACAGTACGGTCGTTCTGCCGCCCCTGACGGAGAATCTCAATCGGCGAACGATGGATCTGCTCGGTGAGTACGTGCAGGCCGGCGGGGACGTTATTTGCTGCGGGCAGCCACCTTCGTACGTTGACGGCCGGCCCTCGAAGCACGGTGCAGAAGCGGCAAAACATTCCGCATGGAAGCAGGTCGAGCCGGCCGATGTGCCGCAAAAGCTGCTGGCCGCTTCGAAGGACAGATTTGCCGTCGAGCAGGACAGTGACGACAAAGGCATACTGTTCCATCACAGACGAACGCTTGAGAACGGCGAATTTCTGATGCTGGCTAATACGAGTATCGACGCACCTTCGGCTGGGCTGGTAAAATCGGCTGCCGGGCGCATCGAGCAATGGGACCCTGCTACGGCGGAGATTTCCATTTATCCGTTTGAAAAAACGGCTGTCGGCGTAAAAGCCCGCTTCGAGCTTCCGCCGTGCGGTAGCCTCGTGCTGTTCCTGTCGAAAAAATCCCATGCGCCTGTGGCTGAGCCAAAGACAACGACGAAGGTTGTAGATTCGCAGGGTGAGCTTGAGATTCGCCCGATAGAAGATAATGTGCTGACGCTGGATTTTGTCGATATCACCTCCGGAGGCGAGACGAAGAAGAATATTTATTTTTATAAGGCTTCGCAGTTTGCATTCGCACAGAACAGGATGGGAAGAAATCCGTGGGACAGTGCCGTTCAGTTTCGCGATGAGCTTATCAGCAGGACGTTCGACGCCGGCACCGGCTTTGAGGCGACGTACAAGTTTACCATAGAGCAGCAGGTTCCCGGGCGGCTTTGCATTGTTATAGAGCGACCGGATCTTTACGAGATCAAGTGCAACGGCAAAACGGTTTCGGCAATGAAGGATGCGTGGTGGCTGGATAAGGTGTTCGGTAAAATCGACATTACTGATGCCGCCGTGGTCGGTGAGAACACCGTGACAATCACCGCTTCGCCTTTTACGATTTATCACGAAATTGAGCCGGCTTATGTGCTGGGGGAATTTACGCTTAAGCAAACCGATTCGGGCTTTGTTATTGCCGGCGGTTCGGGGCCTGCTCTGAAACTCGGCAGTTGGAAAGAGCAGGGCCGCCCGTTTTACGCCACGGGTGTCTGTTATAAACAGGCATTCAATGTCACGCGACCGACCGGTCGGTATCTTGTCGAGCTGGACAAGTGGTACGGAAGCGTCACGGAGATTATCGTTAACAGTAAGTCCGCAGGCCATATTGCATATAAGCCCTGGCAGTGCGACGTGACGGATTTTATTAAGCCTGGCAAGAATATTGTTGAGGTTATCGTCATCGGCACGCTCAAAAATACCCTTGGACCGCACCACGCCGGAACAGGGCTGGGCAGCGCATGGCCCGGCATGTTCCAGCAGGGCCCCGAGACGGGCCCGCCTCCCGGCAAAGATTATCACACTGTGGACTATGGTCTTTACGAGCCGTTTGTTCTTAAACAAGTCATAGAGAAATAGTGACAATCCGATTCATGATA
>CAZSOR010000107.1:0-14258 GCA_964608395.1 uncultured Pirellulales bacterium | reverse complement strand
CCGAGAAGGCCCTGAAATATACCGATGATTACAAAACGATGCGGCGAGACATGGACCCGTTTTATCAGGAGATTTATGTCAAGAACCGTATCACCATGGATATGCGATTTCTGGAAAAGGCCCGAATACTGGCAGAGATAGAGCAGCAGATCGATGATATCCGGGCCAAGGCTCCTCAGATGGCCGCGGATGCAATTCGGGACAAGTATGGAGTGCACCCTATCGTAAATTGTCCCGATATCGATGCCGCTCAGGGCATGGTCGATGCCTGTAATAAAATCTCGGCCACAGGCGACTCGGCCGGCGGCGTCGTTGAAGTTGTCGTAACCGGCATCCCGGCAGGCCTTGGCGAGCCGGTCTTCTATAAGCTCGACGGCGAGTTGGGCAAGATGCTCGGAATTGGTGCCGTCAAGGGCGTTGAGGTTGGGGCCGGCTTTGCCGTCAAAGATATGACCGGGTATGAGAATAACGACCAGATGCACTCAGAAGATGGTAAGATTGTTTTCGATTCAAATAATGCCGGCGGTATCACGGGCGGCCTTTCCACCGGCCAGCCCATCATCGTCAGGCTTTCAGTAAAACCGACGCCTACAATCGATAAACCCCAGAGAACGATTGACAAATATACGATGGAGAACAAGGATCTGGCTGCAATCACCAGGCGTGACCCGACGATTGTGGCTCGTATATGGCCGGTTGCCGAAAACTACACAGCGATGGTTATTCTCGACCACCTGATCGCGCACTTCGGCTACCAAACGCTGATGGCCAAATAAGTGCTTTATCCGAAAACAAGTATGTAAATCAAAGGGCCTCTCATGTTAATGGCATGAGAGGCCCTGTGTTTTTAAGCTTTTTGTGCTGTCAGTCAGCCATATCCTCAACCGACCAGGCAGTCATATTGCCGAACTGATCACGTGCCCTGACACGGAAAAGCCAGCCTTGCCCGCTTCTGCCTATAGGGACACTATATGTCGGAGTAAGTATCCAGCCACTGTCGAAGCCATGTTCCTTAGTACATTCGAAGTAATACCATACAGGACCGCCGCCGGCATCAACAGCGACTACCGCTGTCATCTCGGCGTTATAATCATTAAATGGTCCGCCATAATAGACTTCGTGCGGCGTTCCGTCGATGCCGTTCGGATCCTGGGTCGGGTCCCATTCCATCGGATCGGGCAGCGGGGGATCTATATCCGCGGGTACAGGGGGTACAAGAGACACAGGAGTTATCAACAGAACCGTTTCTGACCAGTCGGTATCGTTCTGACTGGCTGATTTATCTCTGGCTTGGACCCGATAGCCATACTCCGTATTGGGATCAAGGCCGACGTCTGTATAATTCGGCTCATCCTGCCAGCCGCTATCGTTACCATTACCCAGTGTGTTCTCGAAAGAATACTCTACGCCACTATGATCATGGGCAATCGTCGCGATCATTGAAATTGAAGTAGGCGAGTCTGCATTAATGGTTCCTATGCGAGGAGCAGGTGCCGGCGGTACGTTATCAATGCCGGCATAACGGACTTCCGACCATTCGGTCATGTTACCAAATTTATCCCTCGCTCTTACTCTATAGCCATATGCAACATCAATAGTAATGCCCGAGTCTGTATATAGGTAACTATCCTGCCAGCCGCTACTGTGCCCGCCCGGGGTATTGCAGTCGAAGAAGTATTCGACATCCCTGCTCCAGGCATCGAAGGCGATCTCGGCAGCCATACGAATTGATGACGGTGTAATCAAATCAGGCTCTATTGCCCATTTACTTGGATCTGGAATCGGAGCGTTAATATCTGCGGCATCGTTGCAATCATTTATTAAGAAATACAAGTCATACTCGTCGATTTGTCCATCTGTCCTAATATCTGCCCCTTCACACCAGTTATTTTCCTCCGAACAAGGCTCCTCGAGCCACTTTTCAGCAAGCTGTTCAAATATATCAAAGTCAAGTATGTCAATAACACCATCAAAAATGAAGTCAGCGAATCTGCATTTATCCTCAGTATTGTAGTGATAGCCCATATCGACCGTGCCCTTATCGCGAACATGGTCTGTGCGGGTTGTGTATCCGAGCAAACCAACATGGCTTGCGTAATCACTACCCGCATTGACGCAGGGACTTGTTTGCAACTGGACAGCATCGATATAATTGAGACCGACATAACTGAGACCGGCATGACTGAGATAGTAGCGACCATTCGGTCCGCTTACAAACAGCGGATCATAGTTAATGTTTCCGTCGCTCGATTCCAAGCTAAGATTACAGCCAATATCAACCCACAAGTTATTCGACGAGGATTTGACGTCACTGTAAAAGACTGCGACCGCACCACACATCGGATCAAGCTCGAAGCCGGATCCTACTGCGATCTCCTGCCCTTTCAATCCGAAATTGTTCCATAAAATACTGTCAGTGACTATGGCTTCGCTCTCATAACCACAGTATAGAGCACCGCCAAGGCCAGTGTTGCCTTGCTCACCTAAAGTTCCGGAGGCCGCGTTTCCTGAGAATGTACAATTGGCGATCGTAGTCAATGTATACCAATTTGTGGAAATGCCGCCTCCATCCCGGTCGGCAGCGTTATTAATAACGAGGCAGTTACTGATGCTCGACTCGTTTGCGCCTCGTAAGTATATGCCGCCTCCGGAACCATCGGCCCGGTTACCACTGATATTACAATCCTGGATGAGCGAATCTGCCGACAAGACACATAAACCGGCGCCAATGGAAAGCACTTCATCATCATTCGGATCGCTCACATCCAAGAGGGTCTGGTTATTTGCGACAATAGTATTTACAATGTTTACTGATGCTCCGTTGCCAAGGAATCCACCGCCACGAAGTGCATTATTGGATACGATATTACAATCCACGATTGTCACATCGGTGTGGTTGGTGAATATTGCTCCACCGGAATCTGCTGCATTGTCGACAAAGTTGCAATCGGCAAAGTAAATCAATGCGCTGTTCTCGGCAGATATACCACCGCCGTACCCGATATAAGGGCTAAGACGATGGTTAGGATCGACAAGCGTTTCAGAAGCAACATTATCCTCGAACGTGCAGCCATCGAACGTAGCTGTTGAGTCGGCCGCAACATAGACACCGCCACCGTAACTCGGTATTTCATAAGGCACAAGAGGTTCTTGTTGTCTTCCAGATGGCCCTCTAGCACCTCCCTGACCACTCATGCCGCCATAGGTGCGGTTGCCCCTGATTTCGCAGTGGTCAAATGTTACGTTGGAATCAACGTCACAAAATACGCCGCCTCCGTACCCGGAATACCATCTATAATCATTGAGATACGACGTCAGATCTAATTGACCGTAGATAGGCCCAAAACTTGCCGCCCAATCCCATTCCCAGACTTGCCACAAATGACCTTCTATGGGATCTGAGCCTATACCAGTGGGAGAATAATTATATACAGGATTTAATGCGCTACCTTCTCTACTATAGTTACCTCCGTAGTTCGCAAAACCGCCGGGGGAAGCATAACCGCCACCGTTGCCTCCGTTACCGCCCTGGGCTATATTGCCCTCGATGGTACAATTAATCAGCTTGGGATTGCTATATGGGCCGCAATATATACCGGCTCCGCGTGCCCAGCCGCCCCAGCCTCCCCGGCCGGCGTTGTTGTTTTGATCCGCCCCGACACCGTTTCCGCCATCGCCTGCAGTTATGAAATTGTTTCTGATTACACAATTCTTAATAACCGGGCTGGCTCCCGCTTCAATATAGATTCCGGCACCTTCAGCCGGGAAACCATCTTCGCCATTGGGATGACCCTGACCCCGGTCTCCATCGTCACCATCTGTCCAGTTACCACCGAAATCTTCAATGGTAAAGCCGTTCAGAACTGTGTCCGCACCCGTATTCATTCTAAATACAACGCCGATGTAGTTCCAATTTCCAACTCCTCTGTTACCTCTAATAATTGTTGATGCCACGACGTTGGGATCATGGGGATCTCTCGATGTTATTTTAACAGATTTGTCGATCATCAGGGCGTATGATGAATATCCACCGTAATATACTCCTGTATCAACTACAATCTGGTCCCCTTCATTGGCGGCTGTAACCGCATCCTGGATTGTCTGGTAATCACCGGGCACGTTAATCACTGCCGGCAGGAAGAACTCAATTTCAACAATAGCATCGGTGTTAAGTATGGTTACAGTATTGTCAGATGCTTTGGACAAATCATTGTCGGTTCCAGCCCATTTTGAGATTCGCCAACCAGCAACAGGATCAGCGGTTAACTTCACCACTGTGCCGGCGTAATAAATACCATTGGAAGGTCCGACGGTACCTTGTCCACTTGCCACTCTGGTTGTCAAAGCGTACTGGGGCAGACCGTTAGGATCACGATAATGGTAACCTATGTCAACCTGGTCCGAATCTCCTTCACCATCGGTACGGGTAGTTAAATCAGATAATCCAAGTTCAGTTGCTAAGCCACTGCCTGCGTCAATAGCCAAACTGTTCTCAGTCTGGCCTGATTTAATTTGGCTAAGATAATACTCACCTAAAGGCCCAGAGATAAACAGCGGATCGCCTTGAATATTATTAGTATCATTAGGCACAATATCGGTTGTAATGGTTATCGGTTCTGTATTCCGGTCGTAAAGCACGAATTTAATATTATTAACATCAAGATAGGTTGCAACGCTTACCGGTTCCGAATTGGGATCGTAAATCACGTAGTCACCATCTGAGTTTCTATGGAATAAACAGAATTTCACAGTTGAATTTTTCAGGCCGTCATTTTCTTCAGCATTATCAAAGTCCTTATCTCCATCGGCCACTGCGCCTTTACTGTTACCCTTGAAGATAGAGTCGGTAATCGTTGCATCCGAACTCCAATCGCTGAATACTGCTCCGCCCATGCCGTCTGTCCGGTTATTGCTGAAAGTACAGTTTCTAATCTCGGGCTGTGCGAATAATTTAATGGAAATCGCACCTCCGTCATCGGTAGCAGAGTTGCCGGTCAATAAGCAGTTTTTAATTGAGTGGCTTACTGTTCCACCATAGAAACTAATCGCTCCGCCGGAACAGTTAACACCGTCGGCACTATTATCACTCAAGGTAACGTTCTCTATTGTAGCATGCGTATCGCCGCAGAATATTCCGCCGCCTACACCAATAGTGGCGTCGTACATGCTTTCGGTGATAGAGCCGTCAAAGAAGCTTGAGACAAAGTCAAGAGTTACGGTCGATTGCGCCATGTAAGCATCAATAATATCCTGGTCGGTTACCACAGAGACACCACTGCCGCCTACAGACTTGTTGCCTTTAATTATTCCGCCGTTTATATCGACGGTTCCGTGCGAGAGGAACAAGCCTCCACCGCTTTTTGCAGTATTGTTAATGAAGTAGCAGTCATCGAATACAGCTTCGAAGTCCTGGAAATGTACTCCGCCGCCCCAGCCACGGAAACCTTGCGATGCCTCGTTTCCTATAAAGCTGCAGCTTTCGAAGTTAAACTTTAATATCATTTCAGTATCAGGAGTGTTGACATCGAAATAACCTTCTATCGCGCCACCACTTTGACCTGCTATATTGTTAATGAATGAGCATCTTGTGAAATCAGCGTCGCTATCTGTATAAATGGCACCGCCGTCGATTAAAGCGGAGTTGTCCGAGAACCTGCTGTTTTTAATGCCCGCCCTGACACCGTCGGCAATGTAAATCGCAGAGCCTTCACTTGCATTGGTGTTTTCTTTGAAGGAACAGTCATTAACATCCAGGTTAACACCGGAGCTGCAATAAACTGCTCCGCCAAGGTTGCCTTCGAATTCGCAGTCCTTAAGCACAACGTTGTTATTATTCGTAGAATACAAAGCACCACCTCTTGTGTACGTAGGTGTGGGTTCAGTTGCTAAGATTATTAACCCACCATAAAGGATGGTGCTAAGATCGTAGGCCTGATTGCCAGAGAATGTGCAGTTGACAATATTTGCATCGGAAGCAATGTCAAAGTATGCTGCACCACCGGCTATGCCGCCATTTGAAAGGGTAAAGCCGGTAGAACCAGCCGGAGCGGGCGGATCAAGTGCACCGCCAATACCAACCTCACCGCCTTGGCCAGGTATGCCTGTGGCTGCTATGTTGTTTTCTAATGTACAATTCGTAATAATCGGGCAGCTTCGGCCATCGCTATAGATTCCGCCGCCGATGCCGTCACCGTTTGCATCTCCGCCGTTACCGCCGCCACTTTCATTTCCACCGCTCGTGGTGCCTCCATTTCCACCGGTTCCACCCATACCGCCGAGGGCTGAATTGTCCCTAAATATACAATTAGTAATAGTCGGTGAGCTTCCTTCCAAACATGCAATAGCGCCGCCATAACCGTTTCCAGTTCCGGCACCGGCGTGGCCGCCCCACTGCCCGTCGCTCGATGTTTGAATATTAGTTGGATCCGGATCGACTGCTGCTATATACTCCCATTCATCAGGTAAATCATCACGATTCATTCCGGTTATAAACGGGAACATACCATAAGCACCATCTCCACCGTGAGCACCGGTAACCGTGCAGTTGGTTATTATACAGTTTTTGATAGTCGGAGAACTGCCGTTTTCGCAGAGAATACCACCGCCGTAAGCATCGCCCTCGATGTCTCCTCCTCGTTGGGCTCTCGGCGGAGTTGAATTGGGATCGGGATCGTCATCCCGCTGAAGCTCATACGGGAACGGTTGAAGTACTCCATAAAATCCGAACATTCCGTTGCCGCCGTTTATATAACCGTTTCTTATTGTGAATCCAATAACTTTCGTATTTTGGTCTTCACCGTTATGGAAGTGGAAGGCGCGGACATTGTTTAATCTGGCTCCACTGCAGTCAATGATCGTGTTAGCTATAACATCCGGATCGTCCGGATCGGTTGACATTAGAGTGATGTTTTTGCCCTGGAAGTCAATACCGTTCGGGTTGTAAACTCTGTAAACTCCCCGGTCGACAACAATTCTTGTACCTAATTGATCTCCAGCTTCTACAGCTTCCTCAATTGTTCTGTACTCGGTTGGAACCTTCAGGATGCGTATGACATCAGGCTCAAACTCGACTTTGACGGTCTTGTCCCTATCCAGAGTTGCAGTGTTATTGTTACCCCAGGAATTGTCTTTATCAGTACCAATCCATCTCTTTATACGATAGCCTTCATCCAGGCGGGCTGTGAGCGGTATTACTCCTGCAAATTGCGGACCGCTGTTCGGATCCAACGTGCCATGGATAAGATTCGGATCAGTGATCTCCTTACCGTTGGCACCGACCACCATCGTGATTAGGTAGTATATATCCGGTTCAAATTCGACAGTAACGTGCTTGTCCTCGGTCATCCTGACGGTATTTGTCAGCGCCCTGGAAATGTCATCGTCTGTACCTGTCCAGGCTTTTACGCGATAATTCGTATCTGGGAATGTCGTCAATTGTACTACGGAATCTTCGGGATAGGACTCGTCATTAGGATCGACGTAACCATGAACAAGGTTCGGGTCGGTTATCTCTGTACCGTTAGCATCAACTACTGTAGCAGTTAACCGATACATAACAGCAGAAATGATTGGGTTCGGATAATGATACCCCATGTCAACAGTATTCATATCTGCGATACCATCGGTCCTGGTCGTATAATCACTCATCCCTATGCCGGGATCATTTGCGTCACCACTTCCGGTATCAACGCAGGGACTGTCAAGATCTTGACCGGAGGCAATCTGATTCAGGTAATAGCCGTTAGTAAAGTATGGAACTTCATCGATATTAAATTTGTCGGCATCCCACGGACCGGTCGGATAATTAGGAATCCAGCCGTCGATAGTACTACCATCCTCAAGATAGATTGCCGTGCCAAAACCATCACTGAGGTCGATATCGCTATAAGAAATACTAAGCGTCGAAGGCAACGGGTGTACCGGATCGCCACTGCCTAAAGCAATCTGAGAACCCCTGCCACCTGCATTGTTCCAAATGATGGAATCTATAGCTACAGTGTTGCTGTTATAGGAGCCGTACAGACCTCCACCTAATGAATTCACATCCGTAACTGCATTTTCGGCTATAGTACAATTGGATATTCTCAATTCGTTCTGCCAATTGTTCGATACTCCGCCGCCGTCTCGGCCTGCTGTGTTGTTCGTAATCAGGCAATTCCGGAGCTTAATCGGATTATGCTCACCACCGGCCAGGTATATACCACCACCTGATGTGGTAGTAGTGTTATAGTTAATTTGGCTATCGCTGATTAACGCCGGACCCGCGAATGAATAAATACCGCCGCCCTGAGCGATTCCGGAGAAGTCATCAATCGTTATAACGATGAGATTCGGATCGTTTGGATTAAATGCCGGATCGTCCGGATCGATCTGGACCGGCGGAACATTCGGATCGTTGGGATCCGGGAGGAAGTATATATTCGTTCTAACAACTGAGACGTTGCGACTTATGAAACTACGGGTAATCATCGAGTCGGGGCAATCAATGCAGAATAAGCCGGCGCCGCGTGTAGCAGTATTCCCGGCTATATTGCAGTCGACAACTTCTGCAACAGAGTTAGCGTCGAGATAGAATCCACCACCATCATCTGCGGAGTTCTGCTCAAATAAACTACGAGTCACGGTTATCAAGCTGTCGGAATTGCAGTAAATACCACCACCCATACCCACCGGAGAATTATCCGTGGTTGTAACAAGCGTATTCGGGTCATCCGGATCAGTTAGAAAGCTGGATATGGTACTTCCCAGTGCACTATTGCCGGCGAAGTTACAGTCGGTCACTTCTGATTCGCAGCTAATATTGTAGTAAATACCACCACCGCTGAATTCTGCTTCATTATCGTTAAACATACAAAGCTTGAACGTCGATGCGCTGTCAGAGGCGTGGTAAATACCGCCACCGTACAAGCTCGCGCTGTTGTCCTCGAAGATGCAGCGGTTAAATACGGCCGAACTATAGCTGCCGGAATAAACGGCACCACCCGAGCCTTGAGTGGAGCAACCTGAAATCGAGCAATCTGTAAACAGAGGGCTGCTGTTAATGTTAAGATATACACCGCCACCGTTTCCACCACCGACAATGTCAAGCACAATGTTCGGATCAATCGGATCAACAATGGTGCCTTGTCTCGTTGCACAGTTGTTGATCGTAACATTCGTGAAAGTTGGGCTGCTGTTGGCATCAACATATATTGCGCCACCGCTGCCGCGCTCGACTTGACAGTCACTTATAGTTACGTTCACAATAGTCGGACTGCTGTCGGGACCGATGTATATCGCACCGCCAGGATCAGCAAGCAACCGACCGTTGATGATGGTAAAGCCGTTAATTATGGAGCCTGGCCCTTCGCCATTATTGAAGATGAAAGCACGTGTAGAGCCTCCACAATCAATAATCGTTTCAGCAATAATATCGGGATCATCGGGATTCGTGCTTACGAGTTTAATCTCCTTGCCCCGGAAGTCGATATCGCCATCATACGTGCCGGCGGCAACGACAAGCGTGTCACCGTTTTGCGCACTGTTAACGGCCTGGGCAATGGCAATGTCTTCGCCCGAGACCTCGATTTTCCTCGGCAGCCTGAACCTGACTTCATAGACATGGTTGGAATCCATTACGATATCAAGCTCATTGGTAATGGAAATTAATACACCATTGGCATCATACCATCCCTGGAGATAATAGCCCGTATCAGGCTGTGCCGTCAGGGTTAATTCCGTACCTTCATAATACCAACCTGTGTTCGGGTCAACCGTTCCGTGAATGCCGGGATCATTCGGATTTTCACGCACGGTCACGGACAATTCATATCTGGAAGCCGCCCGGTCGTAATGGTAACCCATGTCAACAATATTTGCATCGTTTACGCCGTCGACACGTGTTGTTCGTGTGTCCAAACCGATGACGCTTGCAAGGTCACTGCCGCCGTCGACACAATTGCTCTGGATTATCTGGCCGGTGGCGAACTGACTTAGGTAGTAACCGACGATGAAGTTCGGATCTTCCTCGATAACGTTACCGTCCCATGCAGCAGTATCCCAGCCCGGGTAGCTGTTGGTAACGGGGGCTTGCCAATCATTGAGTACGCAATTTTCTTCAATATAGATCGGGGGACCTGATGGACTTCTAATTGCCGCAGCAAGATTCACCCGCGGCTTGGTTATCGAGACTTTCGTATCAGTAACAGGATCGCCCGTGGCAATCAGTAGAGCTTTGATCTCAGCAGGAGTCAGATAGCGGCCGATCTTCTCTCTGGCCGCATTCTGGATAGAGGCCACACAACCGACCGCGAAGGGACATGCCGAGGATGTTCCGTTGAAATTCGGAGTGTAATCGCCGCCGGTATAGCCTAACGGACCGACAATGTCGGTCGTGTACATAGGATCGGCCGGCGCCAGAATGTCCAGATTATCGGCAGTATTAGAATAACTCAATACCATATCGGCCGCATCGTATGTAGCGCCAACGGAAATCACGTTGGTCATGGCAGATGGCCATGAGATTCCCTGTCCGGCGAAAGAGTCATTACCCGATGCAGCCAGAATGGTTATGCCCAAACCCACTGCCGTATCAGCTAGAGTTGTCATGGCCGGTGTAAACGCATCGGCTACCGCCGGGTCGTCCATCGGAAAGTAGCTGTAACCCCAACTGTTACTGATAACCTTGATCGGATGTGTCGGATCATCGTTACGGTGCGTTATACACCAATCCCATGCAGCCAGCTCAGCGTCTGACAGTGGACCGCCCATACCAACTGATACCTTCAGTGCATAAATACGGGCATCAAAAGCCACACCTCCAATATAATTCCCGACTTGCCCCAATGAACCGGCGGCTATGCCGGAACAGGCTGTTCCATGGGGCTCACCATCAGTCATAGGATCGGAATCATTAGATCCGAAATCATAACCTCCAATTACCTTTGCGTTCGGGAAGTACTCAGTACCACCCAGCATCGGATGGGTATAGTCAACACCGGAGTCGACTATGGCAACGGCAACACCCTTACCACTATAGGCTTGTCTAATCTCCAAAGCGTTTGCCTGGGGCAGCGCCTGTGCCAGCGCCCATTTGTGTTCTCTTACCGGTTCGATATTTCTCACTAATGAGTTCGCCAGCAGTTTATTAAGACCTGCACGGCTGACTTCGCCTGAGAATGCGGCCACGTTCTCGTACCTGTGCCGCGTCGTGAACTCATCCGCCGTCAACAATGTCATGACAGATGCCTGTCGAGTGGCAAGATCGGTTCTGAGTTGCGAAACCGATTGTGAATCATTCCAATTCGTCATCTGCCGTCTAAGCGGTTCGGCCAGTGTCACGATCACTCTGGCTTTTCCCTGGCCTTCGGTAAACATACGATAAATGCTGTTACCTTCGATCAATTTACCGCTGCCGCTGGTTAGTGGTCCGCCGATACTTTGTTGCGAACCAATTCCTGATGCAGCAATGGCAATTATGGGGTCCTCCTGGTCCGTTTCCTGCTTTGGGCCGATATCACTCTGGGAAATCGATATAGTCGAGGGCATCGAATCCTTATCGGAGCCCTTTGCGACTGCCATCTGGGCACCTTCTGCGCTGATATTGCCCCAGATTATAGAATCGAGCACTGTCACATTGCTGCCGTTAGAGCTGTATAAGCCTCCACCATATCCCGGGCCTATTCCCGTGGTCCCGCCGACCTTGTTATCGGCAATCGTACAGTTCGATATGATCGGAGCGGCGAACCAGTTTGCGGAGATGCCGCCGCCGTCGCAGCCGGCCTTGTTCCCTGTCACTAAAGAATTATGCAACAGCGATGAGAAAGGCCTCTTAAAGTTAATACCGCTATAGTAGATTGCTCCACCTGACCCGTTTGCTTCATTTTCGGTAAGGATGGAGTTTGTAATATCAATAACTGATGACCTGCAGTAATAACCACCACCCTGGCCGAAGACGGTCATGTTAGGATCGAAGAGCGTAATATTAGGATCGTTCGGGTCCGTTGTCGGGTAAACAGGAGTCACCATCGGTAAAATAACAGCGCGGTTCCTGGTAATTGTGGACTCTGTGATTGAACCTTCCGAATCAATCGAGTACAAACCGCCTCCGTGGTAAGCGTTGCTGTCGGCGATATTGCAATCGGCCATGGTTATGATTGAGTCGGACAAGTAAACACCGCCGCCGGCGAAAGCTTCGCTGTTGGTGATATTGCAATCGTAAATCTTTGCATCGGTGTCAAAGAAATGCATTGCGCCACCTTCACCCAGCACTCTCACTAAGGCAGTCAGATCATTCGCATCCATTACAGTATTTAAGCTTGGTATATTTGCGTCAATTAGTGCTTCGTTCTGGTTAAAATCGGTTCGACCGATTTCTGTTAAACCGCCGACGATATAAACACCACCGCCGTGGTATCCCGTATTATCTACAAAGTTACTGTCACTAATCGTTGTATCAGACCAGGTACACCATATTGCGCCACCGATAGTTGCCGTATTATCGGCAAATTCGCAATTCTCAAAAGTAAGAGTTGCGCCATCTTCATAAGCTACTGCACCGCCGTAGCTTATGTACGGATCATAGTTGATCGGTATTGAGGTATCTTGTCGATGAGAAGCCGGGCCTACTATATCAGCTTCATTACCGGTAAAGAAACAATCGGAAAATGAAGGGGAACTATACTCTGCAGCATAAACCGCACCGCCGAAGCTATCAATTTTGTAATGTTGTAGCGGCCTTTGAGATTCAAGTAAATGGGGACCACCACTAATACCGCAACTGCCGCCGGAAGAATAGTTATTTTCAAACCTGCAGTTTTCGAATTCAGACTCGCTATAGGGATGACAATACACCGCACCGCCATAGCCGCTGTACTTCCAGTATGGCAGGAAAGGTCCATAGTCCCATATCCAGTTACGCCCATCTTCTACTTCTGTCTCCCAGTTTCCTCCAATGCCCTGGGGATTACTGGCACCATTTCCACCATCGCCACCTTCAGCGAAGCAATCGACAAAAATACAGTTCCTAATTAGTGGTTTACCGGCTTTGCCTACTACTATGGCACCGCCGCGACCCCAGCCTGCCCAGCCACCGTTACCGGGTGAGCCTCGTGAATCCGTTCCACCAAGACCATTGGCACCATTGCCACCCCGGATATAACAGCCGTCAAATCTACAGTTAAGGATCGTAGGTGAAGCATCGGCAAGTAATTCTATAGCCCCACCTTCAAAGTTGCTCCCGGGACCTCCATCCGCTCCAGGAGGTGCGGTGGGATCAGCCGTAGTCCAAGGCACGTATTGTGAGTTCGTAAAGGTCAGACCATTTATAATCGTATCCCGGCCCACATTCGAGATGACGAATCGTCCATCGATAACTGTAGCTGCAACAGAGCAGGGATCTTGTGGATTGGTGCCCGTGATGGTTATCGCTTTACGGTCGATTGTAAGGACATTATCATACGGATGTCGTTCCGGCTGATAGGAATAGGTACCCGGCGCAACTTGAATAACATCTCCATCGTTCGCGTCTGCGACAGCAAGCCAAATATTTGTGTAGTCGCCGGGAACATCCAGAACTCTTATCCTATCGAACGTGACAGTAACGTCTTTGTCCGAACTCATGGAAACAACAGTGGTATTGGTATTCGAGCTATCGAATGCAGTTCCGCCGGACCAGCTTATTACGCGCCATGCTGCATCCGGAGTTGCAGTTATTGTTACTTTCGTGCCGGCATAGAAAGTATAAGTAGCATCGGCCGGATCATAAGCAAGCGGTTCAGGGGCGCTCACTACAATCTTGCCCCTGCCAATTACACCTATAGTCAACTTGTATTGTGGGAGGGTCGAATGACTGCTGTAGTGGTAACCCATATCAACCTTGTCTGTGTCTGCAATACCTTCGGTTCCGGTAGTACGAGTATCCAGCCCGAGTATCGAGGCCAGGTCACTGCCGGCATTCACTGCCGGGCTGTCTATTGTCTGGGTTCCTATTGGCGAGACCTGACTAAGGTAATAGTCACTAAATGGACCGGTTATAAACAGCGGATCTTCCTCAAGCAGGTTATTCCAGTGGATAGTTCGGTTATATTCATTGGAAATACCAGCTAAGCCATCTTCAATATCACAGTAAGAAATCCAAAGCTCAGCCGGTCGCTGAATAATATCGGGATTATTGTCGCTGCCTATGGCGATCTGGTTGCCGTGGTCGCCCTTGTTACCCCAGAGTATGCTGTCAATAAGTATCGTTTCGCTATCGTAAGAGCAGGACAATCCACCGCCTC
>CAZSOR010000106.1:0-14280 GCA_964608395.1 uncultured Pirellulales bacterium | reverse complement strand
CGGCGATCCAGCCGATATAATGCTTTCGATAAGATGGTGCGAGCTTATCGAAGTTCTCTTTTGCCTTTTTGTTACGAGCGAGCGCCTTTGCGAAGTCCGGCGGGATATCAAGTGATATTCGGAGCCGGGGATCTTTGGCCCACAGGCCCGTTTTCTTTGCCGCCTTAATCTTCGCCAGTCCAACTTTGGTCATTCGCCCTTGCCTTATCATTTTATTTGCTCGTTTCTTGTTTAGCTGTGACCATTTGCTTTTATCCGATCGCGGCGTGAATTTCCGTGCATACCTCGCGGCGTCGATTTTTTTAATGATACTGTCTATCCACCCGAAACATATTGCCTCCTCAACAACACCTTCATACGCAATCGTCGGCCTAGACGTTTCTTTCTTGTAAAAAATGAGCCATATACCGGCTTTGGCGGCATGATTCTCAGAAAGCCATTCGTGCCATTTATCTCTGTCGGTTACGTATAAATGCTTCATTTTAGGAACAAACGAATAATTATAAATAATATATCCATACCCTGGGCAATTATATTCTCGGCCGAGTTTTGCTCACTCTCAAGTTCAGCTTCAAGCCCAATTTTAGCAAGTGCAAGATTCTCATCCATATCCGGACTGGGCAGCTTCTTGGCTCTTGGAAACGCTTCAAGCTCATCCTTATCAAACCATATCAATTGGCACGTCCTGCACAAATCAAGATGGATCCGACGATTGTCTCTGCTGACAGTAAATTCCTTAAGCATCTGTACGCAACAAGGACACTTTCTTTGCGATGGCTTGCTCCCGTTAACTGCTTCGAGCCAGAGTTTTCTGACTGTGTCATCTTTCAAATACTTTCGCAGCACCGCCAGATTTGCCGCTACGCCCGAGCACGCTTCGCATTTCCATAGCGATCCTTCGGCGACCCGCATCGGGCTCAGTAATGTCTTACATTTAGGGCAGATCAAATTGTTTACCTCGCAAATAGGCTAACGAAGAAACCAATGGCTCTATAATTCCCTGCTGTCCGGCTCATCGGCTTATTCGCCCTTATCAAGGCGATCATGTTCAAGCCGTTTTCCCATGCTGACAACGTCATCGGTATTATACCCTATTGCTTTATAAAATTCAATGACAGCGGCATTGGACGTTCTGATTTGAAGATTGATTTTAGGACAGCCGGCATCCCGCAAAATTCTCTCGGCCTCTCGCATGATCTGTGTAGCAAAACCTTCACGCCGATACTCCGGAGCAACGGCCAGATAGTTAATCCAGCCGCGATGACCTTCATAACCGGCCATACACGTCGCGATGACTTTGTCTTCGAACTGCCCCACCAGGAACCACTCCGGATTCACCTTGAGTTTTCTCTCGATATCGCGTTTAGGATTATTCTGTGGAGCGACGAGGCCGCACCGGGCCCATAGATCGATTACATCTTGTTGATCTTCGGCATGATATTGTCGGATTACAAAGTCACTCATATTTGTGATTCGAACGATAAGTTAAATAGCCGCATTAAGATGGTTCGACTCTTACAGCGTATCAGTTCTCATTATTACAAAGTTCAATTGTATGGTCAATCAGTTCTATCCCACCAGGCCGTCCATGACCCGGCACGACGATCTTTGCTCCCGAGTACTTTTCTCTGACCTTTTTAAGCGTAGCCGGATAATTTATCAGGTCAGCTTCCTCGGTGTTACCGAGATTCCTGGCGTTCAGAGACTTGACCAGGCAGCCACCGAACAATATTTTCCTCGCCGGGACCCAGGCCACGATATTGTCAACTGTATGACCACCACCTAAGAAAGCCAGCTCCACGCACGTATCCCCACAACTCAGAGACATTCGCTCAGTGAACCAATTCTTAGGGGCCGGCTTATTCGTTCGCTTCAATATCTCGACGGTCTTTTCCAGAGCAAAGGAATCCGCTCCTCGTCTATGTGACTCGGCCAAACCCCCGGCACAGTCGATATGGAAATGGGTGGGCACGACTTTTTGAATTGTAGCTTTATGCTCACGAGCAACCCAGTCGAACAGCACCCCGGCCTGCTCATCCGTCCAGGGTAAATCTATCATCATCGCATGTTTACCATCTATGACAATCAGGCCGTTAGCCGGCACGTTTTTGTAGCCAGCGATATCAAAATACGTCGTGTGAAGCCAAAGACCTTCGGCAAGTTTTATTACCGCAACATCATCAGCAAGCTTTATCCCGGAATTGTTTGATTCGGAACCCGTGATTTTAATGCTGATACCGAACACACAAACCAGCAACAGAACCATAACTCTTCCGGCAAAAGGAATATTACATATTATCTTCATTACATACTCCGACGCGACTTTGATAGGATTTCCGAACTCCCTATATGGAGGACTTTACCCGTGATCCGGCTCAACGGCTGGTTCAGATATCACATCAGTTGCGCCAAGCCATATTTTCGCTATGTGAACATCATTGAATACTATGACGTTTTGGGCATCCGGCGTGACGGAACGCTCGTATTGTTGCGCGTTATTGAACGAAGAGTTTGTTCTCACAACTATAGCCAGCTTGCTGCCTCGTTTCCTTTTGGGATCATTGAGAATAAGCTCGCGGATATCCCCAAATATTTCAGGAATTATCTGTGATTCCGTGATCTCACGTACATCAAAGATTTCACTGAAACCCGGCTTGACGCAGTCATCCTGAGAGATGTCGTTTATGTATTGGTGGATATCATCGGGTATCAGCACGCCGTGCGCGATCGCATGAACAAACAATCCGTTTGAACTGACTGTATATTTTACAGGCATTTCTTTCTCCAAGAGCGAATGTTCATTATCAATACTAAAGTACTAACAGAAAATACTTCGATCTTCCGTCACTCAAAGTCAGTCCCAGACTTCCACACAACCAACAGTAACTGAAAATCTTTTGCTCTTAGATACGAAAATCATGGTGCTATCACTACGGATAAGAATATACTGTAAAAGCAGAACTTTCAAGTCAAAAATGTTTAAGAGCATAAGAATGGGACAACTTATATACCGATTTCTTACTAATTATGCTCATTTTTCGCCTGTTCCATAGCTTTCTCAAGGTGACCGAGAAGATATTTTTTGTCCGGTCCGCCCAAGTGTTCCCAGGGTAAGGTTTCATCGGGATTGAATTGTTTTTGTGCCGCTGCTTCAACATCGATGCCGAATTTTTCGAAGGCTTCGCGCCAAAGCTCATAGTTGAAACACTCGTCCCACAAGTCGAATTTTGCACCGGTCCGCCAGGCGGCTTCTATAACGTCGCACAGGCTTCTATCCCCCCTACCGATCGCCGACTCCAACACGCTGCGATTTATATGGTGAAACTTGAACTGCAGGAACTTCGCGCGGAGCTTTGTTTTCTCCTCGATGATTATTTTTTTTGCCTGCTCGAAATAGGTCTTCGGTTTTTGGCCGAGCAGGCCGAATGGCGTATGCGGCTTGGGAACAAACCAACTCACGGCAGCATTGATCTGGCCCGTTTTGCCGTCCACTTTTTTTCGCAGCTTTGCCAATTGGAATGACAGCTCCACAATCCGCCTGACATCCTCCTCAGTCTCGCCGGGCAGGCCGACCATAAAGTAGAGCTTCAATCTTTGCCAGCCGGACCGGTACGCCGCCTCGACCGCAGCGAACAAATCATCATTTTTCAGAGGCTTGTTGATAATCTGCCGTAATTTTTCACTGGCCGCTTCGACGGCGATTGTCATGCCGCCCTTTCTGACCGAGGTCAGCAGCTCAGGCAGCAGCTTCAGTTGCCGGTCGACACGCAGGCTCGGGAGCGACAGGCCGACGTGCTTGTCATGGAAATACGCGTGCAGGCCGGCAACCAATTCTTCGAGATTCGGATAATCGGCGCTCGATAAGCTCAACAGGCTTACCGTATCGAATCCCGTCGAGTGGTAGCAGGTTTTTGCGATATCTAAAATCCTTTCGACGCTGCGATAACGAATAGGCCTCCTGCAAAAACTCGCCTGGCAGAATCTGCATCGGCCCGGACAGCCTCGCATAATTTCAATGCTCGCCCGCTCGTGCACTGCCTTGACAAACGGGACAATTGGGGCAAGCGGCACGGGAGCATTGTCAAAATCTTCAACGACAGCGTTTCGCAGCTTTTGGCCGGCATGAAACTCGGGGACATAAGCCCAATCGAATTTATCGGCAATAGAGGAAAGAATTTCATTTTTAGTTGCGCCGGATTTCTTTTCGGCCCGAATCAATTCCGCAAGCTGGACTACTGCTTCTTCACCGTCACCTAATAAGAACAGATCAATAAACTCAGCTATCGGCTCACAACAATTGGACATTCCACCGCCGGCGATAATCAACGGCTCATCCTCGCCTCTGTCACGGCTGCGGATTTTGATGCCCCCAAGATCGAGCATGTTGAGCACATTGGTATAGCACAACTCGTTGGTCAGGCTAAAGCCGACAATATCGAAACTCTTTAACGATGCTTTGGATTCCAGACTGTATAAGGGAATCTTCTTCTCTCGAAGCACCTTTTCAGCGTCGAGCCAGGGCGCAAAGACTCGCTCGGCGGCAACTCCGTCGATTTTGTTCAGGCAATCGTAAATAATCGCAAGGCCCGTATGAGACATTCCCAATTCGTAAATATCGGGAAAACATAACGCCACAGTCAGCTCGCATTTCGACAGGCCCTTCTTTATCTGGTTGATCTCGCCGCCGATATATCTACCGGGCTTGCGAACATACGGCAGGAACTCCCGCTCAACCTGCTCAGTTAATTTTACTACTTTCTTTTTACACATAACGGCATTATAGACTGATTATGGACTAATTTCTATTGATTCTCGCCCAATAATCCATTATCAATTCCTGTTTGCAGAAAGGTTATTTATGAGAATAATATTTAGTCGCAACATGGTTATACTCGTCTGTCTTTCTCTGGTCGCAGTATCGTTTTTTTCTTGCGTTAAGAAAGACCGGGCCGATGCCGATAGCGGCTATCAAATGATTATGGGTACTTTCGCCCATATAGTCGCCGTAGCGGAAGATTCAGGCACAGCGAAAAAATGTGTCCAGGTCGCTCTGGAGGAAATTCGCAGGGTCGACGAACTGATGAGCGATTATAAAAGCGATTCGGAAATCAGCAGGGTCAATCGGGATGGAACCAAAATGGCAGTTCGGGTCAGCGAGTCCACATACGAGGTCCTGCAAAGAAGTGTCGAATTCAGTGAAATGACCGGCGGCGCGTTTGATATTACCGTCGGGCCGCTCGTTGCTCTGTTCCGTAAAGCGAAAGAAAATAAAGTCGCCCCCAGCGAGCAGCAAATCGCCCTGGCCAGGTCGAAGGTAGGTTTTGAAAAGCTGAAACTCGACAGTGAAAACAAGACCGTGCAACTCTCCGAAAACGGAATGCTCCTGGACCTGGGCGGCATAGCCAAAGGTTATGCCATTGACAAGGCAATTGAAGCAGCGCAACGATGCGGCGCAATCGGGGCAATGGTCGATATCGGCGGCGATGTTCGATGCTTCGGTCTGCCGCCGGAAGGCAAAGACCATTGGCTAATTGGATTGCAGGACCCAAACTCTGCCATTGAGGGCATCGGAGGAAGAGGACTTCTGCAGGTACTAAAAGTAACAAACGCAGCGGTAGCCACAAGCGGCGATTATCAACAGTTTGTCATTATCGAAGGCAAACGCTACAGCCATATTATGGACCGCACGACAGGAACCAGCGCCGGAGGTCTTTCAAGCGTCACCATCATCACGGACAATGCAACCGATGCCGATGCGCTCGCGACCTCGGTGAGTGTAATGGGCGCCGAAAAGGGCCTTGCATTGATTGAGAAGCTGCCAAATACCGAAGCGATACTGATAACTCCGCAGCCAAATTCCAAGATAATAAAAACCGGCGGCGCTGATAAGTATATAAAAAGTGCCGGCCCGGGAACATAAATTCTCGGCAATCCGGTTTATGCTTTTACTGCTTCAGTTGTTTTGTTGCCGGGAGTGAGCGGTTCGGGAGCGTTTTTACCTCGATAGATGATTACTTTGGTGGGGCATTTGTTCATGGCGGTTTCTTCTTTTTCGGTTATTTCGTATTTTGCGTAATCTAATCTGGCCAGGTTTTCATCGACTTTGAACAGGTCGGACTGTTTGGCGCAGATGCCGCAGCCGATACAACCGACTTTGCAGACTGCTCGCGTGCTCTTGCCGGTCTCTTTACTGCTGCACGCGACCGTCATCATATTTTCATGCCGGAAAGGAACCATCTCGATAAGATGCCTCGGGCAAGCCTTCGAACAGGCAGTGCAGCCGGTGCATTTGTCGTAGTCGACGGTGGCCAGGTCGTCAATAATGCTCAAAGCATCGAACTTACAGGCTCTTATACAATCGCCGAAGCCGAGGCAGCCAAAAGCGCATGCCTGGACATTGGCCAATGCGTTTGCCGCCGTGCAGCTTTGTATACCTTGATATTTTGCGTATATGGTTTTATCCTGGGTGTGGGCACGGCAGTGCACAATTGGCTTTTTCTGCGGCCCTAAGTCACTGACCTGCAAGTTCAATATGACCGCGATTTTGCTCGATGTCTCCGGCCCGCCGGGTGCGCATTTACCCAATAGTCCGGGATCTTTCAGCACGGCCTTCGCGTACTGACCGCAACCGGCGAAACCACACGCTCCACAGTCCAGATTCGGCAACGCATGGTGAATCTCATCGACCTTCGGATCGACCTCGACTTTAAGCTTCACGCTTGCGATTAAAAGCACAAGCGCAAAACCGCCGCCCAGACCAAGTATCGTCAGGCCGGCGGGCCACGCACTATTCCACAATTCCAATACACCTGCTAAAATCATCTAATCATTCCTGCAAAACCCATAAACGCCATGGCGAGCAGCCCTGCCGTAATCAGGGTAATCGGAGCGCCTTTGAGGCAGTCCGGGACATCCGCCAAATCCAGATTTTCACGAATGCCGGCCATAATACAAATCGCCATCGTAAAACCTATGCCGGCACCGAAGCTCAGGACGACCGCTTCAAGCAGAGAGTCGATGCCCCAGAGATTTATGAACAAACATAATCCTAAAATCGCACAGTTTGTCGTAATCAGCGGCAGAAATATGCCAAAGCTTTCGTACAACGATGGGAAGAATTTCCGCAGATACATCTCGACTAATTGCACGGCACCGGCGATCACCAATATAAAACAAACGTATCGCGTCACTTCCAACGGCGTTCCTATCAGGAGCAAATGGTCAATCAGCCACGTAAGCGTTCCGCTAAGTGTCACGACAAATGTGACCGCCAGGCCCATCCCAAAAGCCATATCGATTCTGCCCGATACGCCAAGATAGGGACAGATGCCGAGAAACTTCGTAAACACAAGGTTATTGACAACTACGATGGATATGAAACCCATAAGCAGAATGCTTAATGTATCCATAAATATCACCTCTTACGCTTTCCTGCCAGCAACTATATTGACCAGGCCCAACATAAGACCTAATGTTATGAACGCTCCCACCGGCATACTCATCGCGGCCCACGGCACAAAGGCATCAGGCATCAATTGGATTTCGAATATTTTACCCGTCGAGAGTAATTCACGAATGGCAGCCAAAACACACAGCGTCACTGTAAAGCCGACCCCCATACCAAGTGCATCGACAACACTTATTAACAAAGGATTCTTACTGGCACAGGCCTCGGCTCGGCCGATAATGATGCAGTTGACGATAATCAGGGGGACATACGGCCCAAGCGTCTCACTCATCCTGGGTACGAACGCTTTGAGAAACAAATCCGCGATAGTCACAAATGTTGCTATTGTCAGGGTAAACATCAGGATTCGCAGATGCGGCTTAAGAAGATTTCGCATCAGGCTGACAATAATATTGCTGCATATTAACACAAAGATGACACAACAACCCATCGTCAGGGCCGGTTTTACCGCTGCGGTCACCGCCAGCGTCGGGCACATTCCCAGCAGCAGCCGAAAGACCGGATTCTCACGCCACAGCCCGGCCAACAGCGTCTGCCAATAACGCGATGTTTTAACGTTACTGTTTGTCATTACCGATTATCCCTTTCTTTCGCATCTGCTCTTTAACCTTCATTATGGAATTACTCACTATCTCGACAACCGCTTCACTGCTTATCGTCGCACCGCTTATAGCGACAATTTCAGAGTCGATTTTGCTGCGTTCGCCGATGGTTACAAGCTTGAGTTCTCCCGCCGGCGCGCCCTTGAACTGATCCCGGTAGTAATCGTATTTTATCTGGTCCCCGAAGCCGGGGGTTTCATTGCTCGATAGCACATCGAAACCGGCAATCTTTTCAAAATTCTTATCGAGAGCAATAACCAGTTTAATCTTGTCGGCGAAACCCGATCCGACGGCCTCAAAACTCCAGCCGACACATTCATCCGCCGCTGACATCGCCTTGTAAATCTCCACTTTCTCCATCTTGCCCTGGAGCGACTGAATCTCGATCTGTTCTTCCATAAGTATGAAATCATTCGCTCCAGGCAGCAGCACAGTAACCATACTATTGCGCTTGTTGATTTCGTTCTGCCTGATCCTCGGCGACAAAGCTGCGTTGGTTACCGCGATCAGTAATCCGAAGCAGAATGACGCAACTATTAGAAGCCAGCTCTGTTGCATGAAATATTTTATTCTATTCACTTAAGAATCCTTTTTGCCACTAAGACACAAAGACACGAAAGTGTCTAAAATGCCTAAAGTGTAAAGTGACTAAAGTTGTAGAAATCGATATACAATTCCCAGCATTAGAGTCTATTTGTTTGCAGCGGATGTAAAAATTCCAAGCAACTCGCCACATTCTTCGTATTCCCTCTTTACTTTGGCCCAAGAAAGCCTTTTCACTTTGACGATTATTTCCAACCAGTATTGTGTTTCACTGGCTTCACTCTCACATATTTTAATCTTGTTTTTGAAATCTGCCTTACTTCTCGCTCGATTTGCTTCACGATAATTTGCTCCAATGGATGTTCCGGATTTTGTCATCTGCGACCTTATGACCCTTGCCTCCGGCGTATTGGGCAACGTACTCGACAAACGGATAATGCGCACGGCGAATTCTCGCGTACGTTTCTCAAGCTGTTTGGCGAATTCTTTATTGTCCATAACCTTAGCTCACTTTAGTCACTTTAGCTCACTTTAGTTCACTTTAGGCACTCTAAACGCTGGGTTTACCTCCAGCCGGCACCCGCTTGAAGAATCTGTCTATCAGGGGCGTCAAGGCATTCATCAACAGAACGGAAAACATCACGCCTTCAGGATATTCTCCGACAATTCTTATCAGCATCGTTAGCAATCCTACACCGATACCGAAAACCCACATTCCTCTGCGTGTCAATGGAGCGGTCACAGGGTCGGTTGCAATAAAAAAGGCACACAAGAACAGTCCACCGCTCGTCAAATGGAAGAACGGCTGGACGTAGACAAAAGAGTCGATCAGATAAGCAATCCCGGCAAAAACAAAAGCCGCGGCCAAAACAGCCAACGGTATGTGAAAGCTGATCGTTCGTCTGATAAACAGGTAGAGGCCTCCGATCAGAAGCGCGATGACGCTTGTTTCACCCAGGCATCCACCTACCTCGCCCGTGAATGTCGACTTGAATTGCTTTTCGCTATAGATATCCGCTCCAAGTTCATTTTTAATGGCCAGCTTGCTCCAGGCCAATGGGGTCGCCTGGGTTCTTGCGTTGAGTATATTTTCCTGGGCAACCGCAGGCATGGCCGGATCTATAGTGGCCGGCACAGTCCAGGTTGTCATTAACAGGCCAAACGAAACCGTCAGAAATGTTCGTCCGACCATCGCAGGATTGAAGATATTGGAGCCGAGCCCGCCAAAAACCATTTTGCCGATTGTGATGGAAAAAACGCCGCCAATCACCGCCGCCCAGACAGGCAGGCTTGGCGGAAGCGACAAGGCGAGAATGATACCGGTCACGACGGCACTGAAATCATCGAGTGAATTCGGTTTTTTACGAATCAGATTGCAGAGCCATTCGGCGGCAACACATGAAATGACACAGGCTGCAATGAGTATGAGTGCATGCATGCGAAAGTAGTACCCCGCTGCCGCCATCGCGGGAGCCAAACCGATGATTACATCGATCATGATGCTCCTCGTCGAATATCGCTCGCTGATATGCGGCGCACACGAAACTCTTATATCCCTTAGCATTCCACGCTTCCCTGTCGTAAGACCATATGTTTATCCTTGTGACACGCGAGTTATCATTCGTAAAAGAACGACATTACTGCGGCATCTTCTGTTTTTGTCTGGCCAGAAATATTTTGCCTGTTTTGATATATCCTGTAACTTCTATATTGGCCGGGCAGACATAACTGCAGCAGCCACACTCGATACATGCACTGATATAATAACGTTCGGCCACATCCAGCAGATTGTTTTTGACGGCGTGCGCTATTCTCATTGGATTCAAATTCTCGGGGCATGCCTGCAAACATCTGCCGCAACGAATACAAGGCGTCTGGCGCCTGGCGAATTTAGCGATTCCGATTTGCTCTTTTGTTAATACGGTGACAGCATTCGTGGTTTTTGTAATCGGCGTTTCCAAATCTGCAATTGCTATCCCCATCATCGGTCCGCCGAGCACGACCTTTGCAGATTTTTGGGTCACCGACCCGCAAAATTCCAATAAATCTTCAACCGAGGTTCCTATAGGAACATAGTAGTTTCCTGGCTTGGCGATTGCCTCTCCCGTCACGCTTACAACCCTGTGAGTTAGAGGCAAATTGGAAACGACCGCTTCAGCAATTGCCGCAGTAGTAGCGACATTAAGCACCACTATACCGATCATAGGTGGAATACCGCCGGAGGGAACATTCTTCTTTAGAATCGCTTTAATGAGCTGTCTTTCACCACCCTGGGGATATTTTGTTTTCACCGGAACGACTCTTATCCCGTCAACGTCCCCGGAATTTTTCAGTGCCGCACTCATAACCTCTATAGCCCGCGGTTTATTATCCTCAATACCGATAAAGACCTTCGAACAACCGGATGCTTTTCTGGCAAGTTTGATACCGGCAATAACCTGGCTGGTCCATTCGAGCATAACACGATAATCGCAGGTAATATACGGCTCGCACTCGCAACCATTTATAATCAACGCTTCTTTGGGCAAGCGCGGATTTGGCTCTATTTTTACCCTTGTCGGGAACCCGGCCCCACCCATACCAACGATGCCGGCCCCACGAACGGCATCGCATATCTGTTCGGCGGAGTAATCACGCACATCGAAATCATCGTCTAACTTAAAGTATGAGCGCTTTGTCGGATTGTTGGGCAATGCATCTATAACTATCGCAAGGCTCCGGCCCAGAACGGCGTGAGATCGCAAGGCGATTTCTTTTACTTTCCCGTTAATAGGCGAATGAACAGGTGCAGAAACAAATGAATCGGAATCGCCGATTCTCTGACCTGCCTGGACAGTATCCCCCTCTCGAATTAACGGTCGGCAGACAGCGCCAATATGCTGGCTAAGCATTACCGCAACCTGCTTGACGACTGGGCCAGGCTGTATCTGGCTTTCACAAGTCAGGCTCTTGTTGTCCGGAGGATGTACTCCCCCGCTAAATGTAAATCTATCTCTCGAATTAACGTTCATACTCTTGAAGCTTGAATTATTTATCTAAACTAAGTTATTTATTTATCACTCGTGTAATCAATACGCAGACGAAAGTTACCAGCAGGGCCAACACGAAGCTGAGGACTGTCTGCATCTGCTCGGTAGCGATCTCGCCGGCGAGCACTCTTTCAAAAACTGCTAAAGATACAATAAAAACCATTAACGGCAGCAAGAAAGCAAGAATAGCCTTAAGCGCGACGGATGGGCCTGAAGAACCTCCCAACTGCCCATAAATCCTTCGACAATCGTGCTTTTGGATACAATCCTGACAGAATCTTTGTGGTGCCATAATTGTTAATTATCATATACAACAAAAAGGAACTTATAATAGAAACACACAATATTTTCAAACACAACTTTTTATAATTGCGAGTATTATTGGTGAAAAACAGTAATTTCTTATACATGGGAAATATTCTTCAATCGCTCACTGAAAGCACATCCAGGTTTAGAACCGACCGAAAGGATGAGAATAAGGTATTTAGCACAATCGATACAAATAAAATATCATTACCTTGCAGAGTTATAATCTCGAAATAGAAGTCTTGCTTGCAAGGCGTTCCAAGCCCGGTGAAATATTTTACTCAAACTGACCGATTCGCGTTGTCTTCCCTGCGAAAGCAGGGATCCAGGAATGTAACGGTTTAAGTGGATTCCCGCTTTCGCGGGAATGACAGATTGTGCTATGTTATTATCATTGAACGATTTGCTTTAACATTCGACTCAAAAACGGTCAGTTTGAGTATTTTAGATAAATAATCAAGAGCTATAATCTTGACAAATCACTATAATTGACAACACTTTATATTTATCTTCTAAGATTGAATGAAAAGGGATTTTGATATGTGGTTCAACACGGACGAAACGCTTAGCGAGAACCAAGTCCAATCCGCGTTAAAAAATATTATAAGAGATGGTGTAGCATCACAGGCCATGGGCATACTGACGGGCGGAGCTTTTCTGGTTGCCTTCGTTGTTAAACTGGGCGCTTCCAATTTTGTCATAGGCCTGCTGGCAGCAATCGGCCCTTTAGCACAGTTGCTTCAGTTGCCTTCGATATTCATTGTTGAAAAAATACGAAACAGGAGGCTGATCACAATCGTAGCCGCAGCTTTGAGCAGGCTTTGCTGGCTGATTATTGCTCTGAGCCCCTTTATCTTTCCGGCAAAGATTGCCATTGCGGTTTTATTGATATTGTTAGCGGCGGTTTCGGCTTTCGGAGCGGTATCAGGCTGCAGTTGGAACTCATGGATGAGGGACCTTATCCCGGAAAATCTACTGGGTTCGTTCTTTTCGAAAAGAATGCGGATATCCACCGGAATTGGAATTGCACTAAGCATCCTTGCGGCTTTGTATCTGGATCTTTGGAAAAAGCAGTTTGCAGAGCAGGAATTAGCCGGTTATTCGATTTTGTTTCTGCTTGGCTTTTTAGCGGGAGTGCTCGGCCTTTTCTTCCTGGCAAAAACCCCGGAAATACGGATGCCGAAAGCTCAGGAAAAATTGAAGATATTAAAGTTGCTCTCACTACCCTTCAAAGATGAAAATTTCAGAAAGCTCATAGCCTTTATGTGCTCATGGAACTTCGCTGTCAATCTGGCTGGGCCGTTCTTCATGGTCTATATGCTCAAAAGGTTAGGTTTAAGCATGTCTTTCATAATAGGCCTTTCTATTGTAAGCCAGGTTATGAACTTCCTGTTTCTCAAAATATGGGGCAAATATACAGATCGTTTCAGCAACAAATCCGTCCTGGCAATATGCGGCCCGTTGTTTATAATTTCGATTCTCGCCTGGACTTTTACGACAATGCCGGAAAAATACTTTTTGACAATACCGCTGCTGATTCTAATCCACATTGCAATGGGGCTTTCATCAGCGGGAGTTTCTCTTGCTTCAGGAAATATAAGCCTGAAACTGGCTCCTAAAGGACAGGCCACGGCTTATCTTGCAACCAATACGATAGCCAACTCCGTCGCTGCGGGCATAGCACCCATTTTAGGCGGAATATTTGCGGACTTTTTTGCAGGTCGGGAACTGGCATGGACCCTCAAATACACAAGCCCGACAGGTGAATTTGCCCTGCCGACCTTGAATCTCCAACAATGGGATTTCTTTTTCGCCCTGGCTTTCCTGGTCGGATTATACGCACTTCACAGACTGGCCATGATCAAAGAAGTCGGGGAAGTCGAAGAAAAGGTCGTCATGAACGAGCTGTTCGCAGAGGTCAGCGGACAAGTACGACAACTGTCATCCGTCGACGGATTACGCCAAATGATAAGTTTTCCGTTTTCGATAGTAAGGAATCTGACCACCAGAATTAAAATGAACGACAAATCCAGACCAGAAACGAGAAAGGACGTGGTAAAAAATGAAGAAAGTTAAGATTGTTCTGGTAATCATAATTTTATTGATAGCTCTCGTGGTTTCCCTACAAAATACGCAGGCAGTAGAAACCAGGTTTCTTTTCGCCACCGTAACGATGCCCCGGGTGCTGCTTCTTTTATTGACTTTTACACTCGGACTTATTGCAGGACTCATAACAGCAAGTTTTATTCTCAGAAAGCCGGCCAAATCAAAAGAGAAAGTCGAAGCAGAGCAATCTTAGAATAGCTGTTATCATTTCAGAAAAGTGATTTTA
>CAZSOR010000105.1:11559-14368 GCA_964608395.1 uncultured Pirellulales bacterium | reverse complement strand
GTTCTGGAACTATGTAATGAGACATGGATGCACACTATGTTAAGCGAGCACCCGGTAAAAAGGGCTCAAAGACTTGTATGGAAGGGAGTTATGGTAATAATCCGCCCTTCGGGGCACGAAAAAACAAAGCCAAACAAAGCCAATTTCAGACGATGGATGCACTCAAAAGCCCTATTTTGGCGGCTCTTCGAAAGGTTCTGCCGGGCCGTTATTCATGCTGTCTTCCGGCATATTTGGGCCGGCCGGTCGGCGTCGAGGTCCGAACGGGCCGGGACCTGGGCCTCCGGGGCCGGGGCCTCTGCGGAAACGGTCCTGCTGACCTCCACGGAAGCGACCGCCGCCGGGACCTTCGCCTAGTCTTCGACCGCCGCCGCGAAGCGGACTCTGCAGATGACGCAGCCTTGATTCCCACATTTGCTTCTGCCTATCGGTCAAGATGCTCGATATCTGTTCATTCATCTGCTCCAGCGCCTCGCCGATTTGATCCTGGGCATCGATACGAATATTATTCAGCGATTCCATATGTTCTTTCAGGATCGGCTCGATTTTCTCGGCCTGTTCCGGCGAAAGACGAAGCTCTCGTTGCAACTGGCCCACCATTCTGCCGCTTGCGAACTCGGGCGCACGTGGAGGTCTCGTGAGCTTTTTCGGTGCGAAAATCAGCATGGACGAGCCGCCGATTACTACGCCGGCTGCGAGAATGATAAGGCCGAAAAATGCCATCCGCCAACTGTGGGCTTTATTAATGTGGCTGACTGCCGGATTGTTGGTTGTCTGGTTCTGGCTCATTGTACCACCCATGCAATCGCTTGTGAAATCTCGTATAAAGGTCCCGTCGAGGCGTTGTAAACCATGATAGCTACTATTACTGCAGGAACGGCAAATGCCGACGATGCCGCCGCCAGCCACAGCAGGGGCTTTTCGGCCATTCGTTCTATCCGGTTTTGCTCGGCATTGAGTATCGCAATAACCCGGCTGGCAACGTCCACCGATGGCGGCGACTCGCTGCGGGCCCGCGCGGATAATGCTTCGAAAAGGCTTTCGTTTTTCATTCTTTCAGCCCCTTTCCCGTTTGAGCGAAAAGCTTTTCCAATCTCTTTCTGGCCCGCAGCGACTGGATCTTTACTAAACTCTTTGTCCAGCCCGTTCGGCGGGCGGTTTCGGCTACGTCGCATCCTTCCAGATAGCGCAGGGTTAAAACCAGCCGGTCGCGCGGCCGTAGTTGCGCCAGCAGGCGGTGCAGCAGATCGGCGGCCTGGCCGGGATCAATATCGTCCGGCGATTTGCCCGGCAACTGGTCCCATTCGGCCAGAGAGAAGCTTTCTGTCTCGCCCCGGCGTGCTAACTGCTTCCAGTAGCGGTAGCCGATGCGAGTGGCGATCCGCGAAAGCCAGTGGCCGAAGGGGGCTTTTTCACGGTAGCTGCCCAGGCTTAGATATGCCTCGACAAAAACGTCCTGGATTAGCTCTTCATGGACGAGCCGGTCACGGCTGAAACGCCACAGCATCCGGCTGACGTGAGACTGGTGCTGTTTGATCAGCCGGGTGTAAGCGTCGGAATCGCCCTGACGACTCAGGCGAACGTCCTCACGCTCCGCCGCAAGCGATGCGTTCGTTTTTTGCCGGTCTTCTGCAACGAATTCTGAGTCCATGAGGCTGTAAACAAATTCTACTAATAACCGCTCGGCCCGGAGACTTACGATCCGGCCTGCAAGAATCGATAAAACCATATTTGAAGGATACGAATACATATGCGATTCAGCAATAAAATTCCAAAATATTCCCTGGTTTCTGTGCCGCCATTGACCGGCCAAAAAAGCCCCGCCGAGCAATGGTTTGTCGGCGGGGTCTTCGCTCTGTCAGCCTGTTATATCGGAAAGGCTGCCGGTCTATTACATTATTTGAGAGCCTCTGCATTATTCGCCCTGCGGTTTTTCCGGCTGGTCTTCGACAACTGGTTTGGCGGGAGCATTGGTATCCGGCGCTTTCTCAGGTTGCAGATCCGGTTCCCAGTCCGGAGTCCAGCCTTGTCCCCAGCCCGGGGCCCAGCCTTGTCTCCAACCTTGCCCTGCACCTGGAGCCCAGCCTCTACCTCTGGGTGGCATTGGCTGGTTCGTTTGGTCCGTATCTTCCGGTGCAAACCGTCTCGGCTGCATACGCTGGCCCGGTCTGCCTATACCTCCGGGGCCGGGCTGTCCCTGCCAGTTATCCCTGCCCCAGCCTTGGGGAGCGATATTTCTGCGTTGGAAGCCTCTGCCGCCTCTACCCTGCATCGCTGGGCCTCTGCCCTGGAAACCTCTGCCGCCTCTGCCCTGCATTGCTGGGCCTCTGCCCTGGAAGCCTCTGCCGCCTCTACCCTGCATTGCCTGGCCTCTGCCCTGGAAGCCCTGGCCGAATCCACCCGGCCCTCTGCCTTGCCTGCCCTGACCGAATCCACCCTGGCCTTGGCCTTGCCGGCCCTGGCCGAATCTACCCGGGCCTTGGCCTTGCCAGCCCTGGCCGAATCTACCCATGCCTCTACCCTGGAAGCCCTGACCGAATCCACCCGGGCCTCTGCCTTGCCGGCCCTGGATGTTTTGATTCGGACCCTGGGCGAACGGGCAATATGGGCCCGGTACCCAGGAATTGCCTGGCTGTGGGGATTGGAAGTTTGCACCCATCCCTGGTCCGCCGGCCATTCTGCGTCCCAATCCTTGTCCGCCTCCCCGACCTCGACCGTCTCCCCATCCTTGTCCGCCGCCGCGACCGCGACCGGCTCCGCCCGGACCGGCAAACGCCTCACCGGCCAAAACCGTCACAGCCAGCACAAC